>JASFTE010000582.1:0-3832 GCA_050114035.1 Armatimonadota bacterium
CGTCCACGTGGATGGTCGGCCTCTGCACGTCGCCGTCCATGTGCCGCGGGCCGTGCACCATGCTGTCGCGGCGGGGGTTGTTGCCCAGGGCGATGTGGACGCAGTCGTGGTGGTGCGTGCCGTCCCGCCAGTAGTACACGTCGTTGGCCACGAGCTGCGTGGTCACGATGCCCACCTCGTCGATGAACTCGGCGGGCGGGTCGCCGCTCGCGATGAACTCCTCGAGACGCTGCACCTGGTCGGGGGCTCCGCTGTACTCCTTGACGCGCCCACCCTCCACGACGATGCGAAGTGGCTCGCGGTCGAGCTCCTCCTGGAGGCGGACGCCCATCTGCGTGGGGCCGTCCACGACGAAGACCCCCTCCTCGGAGCCCTGCCTCGGTGTGGTGGCCACCTCGCCGTAGAGGGGGGCGATGCCGAGTATCGGCACCCACTTGGCCCCCTCACCGAGCGAGTATGTGAAGTCCGTCCCCGCCGCCGATGAGACGCGGACCCTCTCGGCCGACTCGAGCAGCTCCAGCAGCCACATGGTGCGCGTGCGGATGATCGCCACACCGTCGGCAGTGATGTCCCATTCGTCCATCCCGTTGCACTGCAGGTGCACGCGCCTCCGCTCGGCGGTCAGCAGTTGGTCGTGCGCGTCGGGATCCCCGAGAAGGTACTTGTAGTCCGGCCCCGCGATGCGGACCACGACGTCGGCCGCCTCGACGGCCGCCTTGACGGGCGGCAGGACGGGAGTATCATCGCCGGCGCGCAGAGACGCGGACGAGTAGTCGGCGAGGTCCATGATCATTGGCCGTGCGCCCATGTCGCGCGCGGCCGCCTCGACGGCTCGGGCGCAGGTAGTGCGGAACTCATTGGCATCGGTGAGGATGAGCACCGTCTCGCCGGCCTTCGCCCGGCAGGACACCTCGAGCGTAATGCGGGCGTTGCTCAGGAGTCGGTCGGTCATTCGCTGATCCCTCCGGGGACGGAGGCAAAGGGCCTTGCTCACTGACTCGCCATGAACGCCTCGACCTGGGCTCGCGGCAATGCGCCCTCCATGGGCCCGTGCCGCGAGGCGCCCAGAGCGCCGCAGGCGTTGGCGAGGCGCCCGCACTCGTCAAGCGGCAGCCCCTCGAGCAGCCCGACGACGAAAGCGGCATCGAAGCAGTCCCCCGCGCCGGTGGGATCGACGGCCTCGACGGTGAACGGCCCCACGTCGATGCGGTCCTCCTCTGTGATGACGGTACAGCCTTCGGTGCCGCGCTTGAGCACGACCACCTCCGCCGGGCCCTCCAGCAGCGCCTTGCATGCGCCCACCGGCTCACTGATGTCGGCGAGGACCTCCGCCTCGCTGGCGCTGGGCAGGACGAGCGCGGTGTGCTCCAGGATGGGCCTGCACACCTGCCGCACCGCCTCCTCGCCGCCGAGCAGCTCCGGCCGGAGGTTCGGGTCGAACGAGACCCTGCCGCCCGCGTCCGCCGCCATCTCGCACACCTGATAGCATCGCTCCCGCATTGCCTCCGAGGCCGACAGTGTGGAGCCGCAGATGTGCAGCCACTTCACGCCCTCCACGTACTCGCGCGGGGGCAGCGGCATCTGCGCGGCGGCGCTGTTGCCGATGTGGAACAGGAACCGCCGGTTGCCGTCCGAGAAGTACGTCACGAACGCCACGCCCGTGGACAACTCCGGGTGCCGGTGTACGTACGTCGTGTCGATGCCGTCGGCGGCGAAGAGCTCCAGATTGGCCTCGCCGAAGTCGTCGTCGCCCACCGCCCCGATGAAGCCCGTCTTCGCCCCCAGCCGCGCCGCCTGGCAGACGAAGTTCGCCGGCGCGCCGCTGGGGAACGGACCGATGAACTCCGCCGGCACCCCGAGCGGCGTGTCCAGCTCCTTCCGCAGCACGTCCACGATGAATTCCCCGATGGACAGTATGTCGATGCTCGCCATCGTGGTCCTCCTGTAGGAAAGCCTCCACGTGATCGGCGCCCCGGCCGTCCTCACGGGCATCTGTACATCGCCCATTCTTCCCTCCCGCAATGGCAACACCTCTGGCGCTCTGTCGCCGAGCGTGGGAGGCTGGGTCCGCGGCCGGCGAAGGACGCAGCGCCGCCGACACGGAAGACAGCCAGGTGACGCCCGCGCCGGCGCATCACCCGGCGTCGCGGCACATGGGGGTCGCCTCGTGAAGATCGTCAATATGCTGCGAGCCGTGTCCAGCCTCGCACTCATTCTCTGCGTCATGGGGTGTGGTCCAATGAACCGCGCGCTTCAGGTCGACGTCCCCCGGTGGGAGCCGCATGATATCGCCTTCGCCAGCGACACGCAGCATGACAACCCGTTCACCGTCCGCCTCGTCGCGACGGCGACAGGACCGAATGGCGAGGGGCTCACGGTGCCCGGGTTCTACGACGGCGACGGAACGTGGAAGGTGCGCTTCGCTCCGCGGAGCCCCGGACGATGGGAGTTGAAGACGGAGTCGGACGATCCGAAGCTGGACGGCAAGTCCGCGACGGTGGAGTGCGTCAGCAACACCAACGAGTCCGTGCACGGGGGGCTGCTGGTGGATCCCGACAACCCGCACCACTTCGTGTGGGAGGATGGGGCGCGCTACCTCCTGCTCGCCTACGAGTGCGACTGGCTGTGGGCGCTGGATACCGATGACCCCGAGCTGCCGACGCTGACGCCCTTCCTCGACAAGCTCGCCGAGCACGGCTTCAACCACATTCTGCTCAACGCCTACGCGCACGACTGCGGCTGGCGCAAGGGCACAACCGGGCCCGACGACTACGGCCCGCCGCCCATGTACGCGTGGCTGGGGACCAATGAGGAGCCTGATCACAGTCAGTTCAACCTCCAGCACTGGCAGCACTACGACCGCATGATGCGCGCGCTGTACGAGCGGGGGATCGTGGCGCACATGATGATCAAGGTCTACAACAAGATGGTGAACTGGCCCAGGACGGCCGGAGCGGAAGACGACCTGTACTTCCGCTGGGTGGTCGCCCGGTACGCGGCGTACCCGAACGTCGTGTGGAGCTTCTCCAAGGAGTCACACAACGAGCGCGACGTGGACTACAAGCTGGGGCGCGTCCGGCTGATTCGGGAGATGGATCCATACCGGCGGCTCATCACCACCCACGACGATGACGCGGCGTATCGGGGCGGCTACTACGACAACTTCCTCGACTTCCGCACCGACCAGCAGCACGGCAACTGGCGGGAGACGATCCTCGCCCAGCGCGAGCGGCGCGAGTGGCCGGTGTTCAACTCCGAGTACGGCTACGAGCACGGGCCGGGCGGCATCGAGGACAAGACCTACGGCGTCGTACAGCCGCCGGAGGAGGTCATTCGGCGTGCGTGGGAGGTCCAGATGGCCGGCGGCTACGGCGCCTACTACTACACGTACACCGCCTGGGACGTGCTCCGGCCCGAGGACACTCCGCCCGGGTACGCATACTGCAGGCGCCTCGCGGAGTTCTTCGAGGGCACCGGGTACTGGGCCCTCGAGCCGACAGAGGGCTTGGTCAGCGATGGCTACTGCCTCGCCCGGCCGGGGGAGGAGTATGTCGTGTACCTCGACGAGGCGAAGCCCTTCACGCTGAAGGTTGAGGCCGCCGCGCCCCTGCCGGCCGAGTGGTTCCAGCCGCTCACCGGAGAGCGACAGGCGGCCGACCCAGTGCAGGCAGGCGCGGTCTCGCTCACCCCGCCGGCCGACTGGGGCGACGGGCCCGTGGCGCTGCACGTGGGCCAGCCGCCGCCCGCCAGGCCCATCGAGCGCTCGACCCTCATGCGACCGATACCCAGCATGGTGGAGACCCATCGCCAGCCGGCCCGCCCTGCGGTCCCC
>JASFTE010000583.1:0-3825 GCA_050114035.1 Armatimonadota bacterium
GCTCGGGCGCGTGGCGCGCGTGGCGCACCCACTTCAGCGAGAGCTGCTTCGGCAGCGCCTCTGCCGTGTAGCCGCTCCGCGTCGCGTCTGCTCGGTACTGCGGCCAGGCAGCCGCCGCGGTGGCCGCGCACATCGCGACGAGCACGGATAGACCGATGTTTCGACTCATCCCGTGCACTCCTACTCGCCCCCGCCCCGCCGCTGCTCCAGGAGCCACTCGTACAGGTCCGGGTTATCGTACGTCTCGGTCCAGGAGTCGTGCTTGGCCTCGGGGTAGATCGTGAACTTCACATTCCCGCCGAACCCCCGCAGCGTATCCACCATCACCCGCGACCGCTCGATGGGCACCATGTCGTCCTTCGCGCCGTGGAACACCCACACGGGGATATGCACCATCTTCTGCGTCATTGGCGGCAGGCCGCCTCCGCAGATGGGCACGAGCGCAGCGAATCTGTCGGGACGGTGTCCCGCGAGCATCCACGCGCCGTACCCGCCCATACTGACTCCCGTCAGGTACACCCGGTCCTCATCGATGCGATACCCGGCGATGATCTCGTCCAGGAGCGCGTCGAGCACTTGGATGGACCACCACTCGTCCGCCGGGCACTGCGGCGACACCAGCACGAAGGGGAAGTCCTGCCGCTCCTCCGCGATCTTCGGTGGGCCGAGTATCTTCAGCCGCTCCAGGTCGTCGCCCCGCTCGCCGGCTCCGTGCAGAAACAGCATCAGCGGCCACGCCTCGTCGCCCTCCTCGTACCCCTGGGGCAGGTAGAGCAGATACTTGGCCGCCAGCACCTTCGTGATCGTCTTCTCGAGCGACTGGTGCGATTGCCTTACGGGGGGGTGGGCGGTCATCGTGCGCCGTCCCTTCGCGGGTGTGGATCGCGGGCAGGCATCCCGCGGTCGCCACAAGTGTACGTCCATCTCGAGGTTCTTGCCGTGAGGTGCGTCCCTCCGGGTGGCACGGGTTGACGAGCAACCCGTGCGACAGTGCATCTCCGCCCCCTACCGCCTCAGCTCCAGGGCATCGAGTCCCATGTACACGCCGTCCGAGGCCGGGTTCTTCCCCACCGTCCGCACCTCCAGCACGTGCTCACCGGCCGCCAGTTGGCGCACACCCAGCTTGACCTCCTCCACGTGTGTGTCCTCGCTGTACATGTCGTGCGGCTCGCCGAGCGGCTCGCCGTCTACGCTGAACTGCCAGATGCCGTAGTCATAGGAGACCGTGAGCAGCGCGTAGATGAGCCACCGCCCGCCCTCCTGCACGTCGAACGGGATCCGCACCCACGACTCCTCCTCCGTGGCCGCCGGATAGAACATCTGCCCGCCATGAGCCCATGTGCGCCCGCTCTGGAGCTTCGGCTCGCTCTCTACTCCGCCGCTCTCGACACGATCGAGCAGCGTCTCCAGCTCCGTCCGCTCCTCCGTGTACGGCATGCGCTCCTCCGCCGGCGGGAGCGGCGGGAACTCCGCATGCGGCTCCACCTGGTACCAGAAGGCCACGCTGGAGAAGCGATCGTCCCGGTGCGCGTGCCCATCCCACTTGCCGTCGCGGATGGCCCAGCCCCGGTGCTCGATGGTCGCCCGCAGGCTCTTCCGGAATCGGATCGCATCGCGCAAATGCCACCGGTACGCCGTGCAGCGCGAGCCCTCGCTCCGGCCCTCCCAGACGGTCACGCCGTGCTCCAGCTCCGTGAACTGGCGGAAGCCCCACGCGTCCGAGAAGTAGTCCTCCGTGCCCGTCCCCTGAATGCTCGCGGTCGTCTCGCCGTCCACGTAGAACCGGTCATCGCCCTCCCCGGGCCAGCCGCTCTCACAGTCCCACCACGAGAGCACCGTGCCCACATAGTGCCCGCGCCCCTTGATGTGGGCGAACACGTAGTCCACGCCGTCTATGACCGGATACGCCTGGCGATACTGCGCGTGGAACTTCGCCCGCGGCCGGGGCAGCTTCGGCACCCGGTCGTAGTCAATGTAGTAGTACAGCGCCCAGACTCTCCCGCTGCTCTGGTTCTCCACGGTTATCCGCGCCCGGCGCGCGAAGGGCATGGGCCAGAAGCAGTTCAGCGCCCGCCCCTCCGAGGAGGTCTGCACCGCCAGCGAGTCCACGTTGGCGCGCATGCCGTTGCCCACCGCGAAGAAGTCGCCGAGCGGCACCTCGACGCTCGGCGTCGGCTCCTCGTCCCACCAGGCCCTCAGGATCAGGTGCCGCGGATGGTGGTAGTCCTCCGCATCGATGGTGAACCAGATATGCCGGATGATGCCCGGGCCCTCGATGTCCGCGAGCACGGCCGTCTCGCCCGGCTGCATCCGCAGGCGATCGGCATTGCTCTTCGGGTCCTCGGCGACGCTGCTGGCGCGGTGCGAGCGGCCTGCCTGCAGCCGCCACAGGTCCGCCAGCGACCTCGCCGCCGCCGGGGCAGAGACCACGGCACACACAAGCGCGAGTACGGCTGTGCCTATCTGCATTGGCTTCAACGACAACACCTCCGATCTATTGCCACCGCGGTAGGTTCGCAGCGACGTGGGCGCAACCTCCACCCGCGCCCCGCGAGGGGCACACCGGACCGACGGCGAACCACTCCACCGTGCAACCCGCCGAGCTCCTATCGGGCTATGCCTCGAAGGACGAGCGCCTCCTCATCGGCCTGATGTCCGGCACCTCCGCCGATGCCGTCACTGCCGCGGCCGTGAAGCTGCGCGGCTCCGTGCCCGACGTCCAGGTGCAGATGCTCGGCCATCACCAGCACCCAATCCCCGGCGACATAGCAGCGGGCATACGATCACCCACCGACCTCACCGCCGCCGACGTCGCCCGCCTCAACGCCTGCCTCGGCGAGCTGTTCGCCCAGGCGGCACTCCGAGCGATCGAGGAGCTCGGCCTCTCGCCCGACTCCGTGGACGCCATCGCATCTCACGGGCAGACCATCGTCCACCTGCCTGACCACCGCGCCACGCTGCAAGTCGGCGAGCCGTCGATCATCGCCGAGCGCACCGGCATCCTGACCGTGGCCGAGTTCCGCTACCGCGACATGGCAGCAGGCGGGCAGGGCGCACCGCTCGTCGCGCTCGCCGACTACGCCCTCTTCCGCAGCGACACAGTGTCCCGCGCCGTCCAGAACATAGGTGGCATCGCCAACGTCACGTGGCTGCCGGCGGGCGGCGCCCTGGACGACGTGCTGGCCTTCGACACGGGCCCGGGGAACATGGTCATAGACGAGGTCGTCAGACTGGGCACGCGCGGCGAGGGGGAGATGGATGAGGATGGCCTGCTCGCATCGCGCGGGCGCGTGGACGAAAGCCACCTCGCGCGGCTCCTCGAGCACCCCTTCCTCGAGCTCGCGCCCCCGAAGAGCGCCGGTCGTGAGCAGTTCGGCCGCGAGTACACCGGGAGGGTCTACGAGGAGCTGAGGGCGGACGGGCTGTCGCTGGAGGACTGCGTGGCGACGGTGACGGCGCTCACCGCGGCCGCGATAGCGCACAGCTACCGGGAGCATCTGCCCGCGCTGCCGGACGAGATCATCGTGGGCGGCGGCGGAGCGCACAACCCGTCGCTGCTTGGGACGCTTCGGGAGCTACTGCCGGAAGCCCGCCTCCGCACCCACGCGGGCGCGGGCATCCCCGACGTCGCAAAAGAGGCCGCGGCCTTCGCCATCCTCGCCAACGAGTCCCTCCTCGGCCGCCCGGGGAACGTGCCGTCGGCGACGGGCGCGAGGAAGGCGGTCCCACTGGGGAAGATCGTTCTGCCGTAGCTGCCCTATGGCAGAAGGTGCTCGAGCACCCGCTCCATATCCCCCGTCGCCAATCCCACCACCCGATCTGCCG
>JASFTE010000584.1:0-3824 GCA_050114035.1 Armatimonadota bacterium
TCCAGATCGTATAGCTCCTCCTCCGCTCGCCGCGGAGCGAAGAGCAGCCTCTCCTGCACCGCGTCCAGCTTGCCGGCGGTCTGCCACTCGCGCAGGGCCTTGTAGATGGGCTTCTCATCCTTGTAGACGCACGGCTGAAGATGTGGCCGCAGCGGGTAGCCATTGCGGATGTACTTGAACCCGCGCGTGCGGACGCCGCGGATGCGGTCGTAGGTCTCATCGCAGCGATCGCGGGCGGAGACGACGTACTCGCGCGGCTCATGGTCGGGGCTGAACAAGGGCCGGGCTTCCAGGTGCTGCGGGATCGGGATGCCGGCGAAGTGCAGCGACGCGGCGGCCATATCAATGTGGGCCACCGGGTCGTCGCGCACCGTGCCGGGCTCGATGCGGCCGGGGGCCGAGACGATGAGCGGCACCATGATGCCCTCGTCGTAGAGGAACTGCTTGCCGCGGGCGTGGCTGACACCGTGGTCGGTGAGGAAGAAGATGACAGTGTCATCGACGATGCCCTCGCGTTCGAGTCGCTCGAGGATCCGGCCAACCTGGTGGTCCATCAGGCTGAACGTATCGAGATACGCGGCCCAGTCCTCGAGGATGACCGGATGGCGCGGGTAGTACGGCGGCAGGACGACGTCCTCCGGCTTGACGTGCGGGATGTCCTTGGACCTGCGGGCCTGCCCGCGCGACTTGCCGCCGCCGAGCATGATCTGGGCGAAGAAGGGCTGACCCTCGGAGCGCCCGGACCACTCGTTGCCATCGTACACCGACTGGTCCCACTCGAAGTTGTAGTCCGACTTGCCCAGCCCTCCTCTCTTGGCCCCGCCGGTCACGTGCCCGAAGTGCCCGAGACACGTGTAGTAGCCGGCCTCCTGGAAGTACTCGGGGATGAGCTTGACGTGATCGGGGAGCTGGATGCGCTCGGTGCCGCGGCCGCTGCGGTGGTGATGGGCGCCGATGGTGGTCTGGTACATGCCGGTGATCAGGGCCGAGCGGGACGGCGAGCAGACGGGACACGTCACCATGGCGTTGGTGAACTTGGCGCCATCGTCCGCAAGACGATCGATGCGCGGCGTGTTGACCAGCGGCTCGCCATAGCAGCCGTAGTGGCGCGACTGGTCCTCGGTGATGATCCAGATGATGTTGGGCCTTTTGGGGCCCGGGCCGCGTGCTCGAGAGCCAACGCCCGCCGCCAAGGCGCCGGCAGCGGCGAGGAACTGTCGTCGCGAATGGGTCGAGCTCATACTGTGTCCTCCTTGGGTCTACTTCAGCACCAGCGCCACGGCGTGCTCGCACGGCAGCTGATCGGGCAGCGTCACCTGCAGCTCGTCTCGCGTCTGTGCGCAGCTCAGCTCGCCCTCGTGGCCGAGCAGGCGCACGGCGCGCACGCGAGCTTGGCGCGCAAGCTCAGGGATGCCGGGACCGGCGCTGAGCTCGGGGATGCGGACGATGCCGTCCTGCGGCAACTCGATGCAGATGGCGTACAGGGCGTTGCCTTTGGTCGTGAACCGGGCCGGGCCGCTGCCGCTCGTCAGCCACGGTCGGGTGCCGTAGATCGCGTCGCCGTTCACGTCGAGCCAGCCGCCGATGGTCTCCAGGATGCCGACGGTCTCGTCGTCCAGCGTGCCGTCGGCCTTGGGGGGGACGTTGAGGAGCATGTTCCCGTTCTTGCTGACGATATCTACCAGCTCGCAGATGATCTCGCCCGCGGGCCGGTACGGGCGGCGCACGTCGTAGCCCCACGGACCGATGGAGGTGTCAGTCTGCCAGTAGTCGGGGAGTATGTAGTCGGCTCGTCTCCGCTCCAAGTCCAGCGTCGCGACTCCCTGCTCGTAGCGACCGTGCCCTCCGCTCGTCCTCTTCATGCACATGACGCCCTCGAGCCGGCCGTCGTGCTGCGCCATGTTGTGGTTGTAGTAGTGCGCGACGACCTCCATCCCCGCCCGCCCGCCGTCGTTGTTGAAGGGGAGCGATCCGTCGAAGTAGAGATGATCGGGGTGGTAGTTGTCGATGAGATCGGTGATGCGCCGGGCCCACTGCTTCCGCCACCACTCGGGCGGATCGACAGGCTGGCGGCGGTCCGTGTCGTCGTGCTGGTCGAAGTAGAAGTCCGCGAGCTCGGGGTTGGCGCCGTCGTAGGGGACGCCTTCCTTGGGTCCTTCGCTGTCGCTGGTCTTGTTGGTGTTGAACCAACTGTAGCTACGCGCCAGGTGCGTCGTGACGCCGAAGCGCAGTCCGTGCTGCAGCGTCGCCTCGCGCCACAGGCCGGTGATGTCCTTCTGCGGCCCCATGTTGACCGAGTTCCATTCGTGGTGCGTGGAGTCCCACAGATCGAAGTTGTCGTGATGGATGGCGCAGGGGGCGAAGTACCTCGCGCCTGCACGCTTGAAGAGCCCAAGGAGCGCGTCCGGGTCGAAGTTCTCGGCCTTCCACATGGGGATGAAGTCCTTGTAGCCGAACTCCGACGGGTGGCCGTACGTCTTCACGTGGTGCTCGTAATCCGGGTGCCCCTGGATGTAGAGCTGCCGCGCGTACCACTCCCCATGCTCGGCCACGGAGTAGGCGCCCCAGTGGACGTAGATGCCGAACTTGGCGTCGCGAAACCACTTGGGGCAGCGGTAGTGCTGCAGAGACTCGACAGTGGGCTCGAATGGCGTCATGCCTTGGTCTCATTCCCCTGGCGTTCGTCGGCTATGGCTGCTCGCCGCCCGGCGATCCCTTCACGTCGCCACCGTGAAGACGTCGGATCGCGCGTCGCGGCAGGCGTTGAGGGAGATCCAGCGCCCCGTCGGATCGCCGTGCGGGTGCGGGTGTGGCAGTTGGCCGGGGCAGCCCTCCCGTTAGCTGGTGCTAGCTGCCGCTCCAGATCGACCTCGCCGCTCACGGGTCCAACGGCTCGTCGGGCTGGATGCAGAAGTGCTCGGGCGGCGTGACGGACACCTCTCTCGGTCGTCCGAGTGCGGCCGTCTGCGGGCAGTACTCGTACGGGTAGCGATACGAGCGCGGCGTGCGCCCCACGTGTTCCCACACCGTCTCGCCGTCGGGCGTCACCTCGAACACCCGCTGGGCCGCCGACTCGCAGATCAGCGTGTTGCCGTTGGCGAGCCGCTGGGCGCTGGACGTGTACGTCGCGTGGAACTGCAGCCCCTTGTCGTACACCCACACAAGTTCCTTGGACTGCGGGTTGATCTCGAGCACGTAGCTCTTGCCGGCGTGCCCGAGGTCGTTCCACGGCGAGGCGCCGTTGTCGAAGATGAGCACGTTGCCCTCACCGGGCAGGCCCGGCTCGATCATGTGCGGCTCGTGCTGGCCGGAGAGCCCCCCGAAGTACTCGCCCGAGTACTCCCACACGATCTCCTTGGTCTCGCGGTCGATGAGGTATACGGTGTCGAGCTGGCGCGGACTGATCATGACATTGCCGGGCCGGAAGCGCGCGTCCCCGGCGTCGTGCCACTTGTTCGGCGGGAGCTCGCGGACGGTGTTCACATGCGTCCAGTCCATCACGGTCGAGTTGTACGGGCCGGCGTGCCACTCGGGGCTCGCGAGCAGCCGGTAGTGGTTGATGTCGAGGTGGCCGTGGCTGTGCCATTCCCAGACCACGTTGCAGTCCGGCTCCACCTCGAGGATCGTGTCCCCGTAGATGGTCTGGTTCTGCCAGGTTGGCTCACGGACTTGCTCAAGGTACTCGGGTGGGACCGCATGTCTGCAGATGACGAGGGTGTTGCCGTTGGCCTTCCGGGTGACGTCGTGATGCGGGCCCAGGTACGTCTCGTGCGGGATCTGTCCCTCGGGGATGAACCGCCACGCCAGCTCGCCCTCCCAGTCGT
>JASFTE010000585.1:0-3823 GCA_050114035.1 Armatimonadota bacterium
CTGCCACGTACTGCTCGATCTTCTCCTGCGCCGTCTGGGGCAGGTTGAACGCGCGCGGCGCCAATATCACGCCGTACCGGCTGAGATCCAGCGCTTCAAGGTCGTCGAGGGCGAGCACGTCGGTTGCGCCGTAGGTGGACGGCAGCCGGCACAGGCTCAGCAGCGTCGCCGTCGCCGCCTCGCCCGGTGCATCCAGGTATCCGTAGAAGTCACTATCACGCTCCGACACAGCGGGCGCGTAGGGCTCATAGAGGATGGCCGCTGAGGCCTGGGGCCGGAGGGTAAACAGCTCCTGGGAGCCCGGACCGGTGAGGAAGCTGCTGACGAGGTCGTGCACGGACTGCGACTCGTCCCGCAGGCGCTCCCAACTGGCAAAGGCGACGCCTCTGGCGCCGTTGAGTGCAGCCCAACTGAGCCACGAGCGGATGGAGCGGAGCCGCGGAGCCTCCACGGACTGGCGGCCAATATGCTCGAGCGCGCGCACCTTGGGGTGCTGCAGGGCTTCGTCCGGCAGGGGTGGCGGGAGCCGGACGCTGACTGGGAGTCGCAAGCAGGGGATCGCGTCACACCGCCCGCCGCGGCGGGCGATGACGAGCCTCTCGGCGCCCTGCGTCTGCTGGTCAGCCATCACGGACGGGCCAGTGGCATCGGGGACGATGCACGTATAGCCGGTGGGGACGGATGCGAGACTCCGATACAGGCGCAGCCGGCCGGTGAATATGGGCCGGGTGTCGTCGAGGCGCCTGATGCTCATGAGCCAGCGCTTGTGCAGGCCGGCGAAGGCGGCGCGTTCGTACTCGGCCACGGCGAGGGATCGGCGACCGATGGCGAATGGCTCGTCGGCGTCGCGTTGGGCGTCGGCCCTGCGGATGCTGGCGAAGCTGCCGAACTGGGAGCCCCACGCGGCGTTCAGGTCGGCCACGGTGGCGTAGTGCTGCTGCAGGTGCTGCTGGAAGTCTGCATCACAGTAGGTGATACGGGCGCTCGGGTCATGGTCGGTGGCCCAGCCGATGACAGCCGGCTCGTCCTGGTACGTGTGCACGACTGCCTGGACGAACTGGTCCACTGCCGACAGGTAGCGCTCATTGTATGGGCTGGTCGGATCCCGCTCGTCTCCCGGCTCACGGCCGAGCGCCGTCGGGATGCCGATGATGGCTTGCAGGCCGTAGGCGGCGGCCGCGCGTATGAACTGGCGGAAGACGGGGTCGAGGCTCTGCGCTCCGGCGGGCAGATCCACGTAGACGGTGTTGAGCCCGAGCCTGCGATAGGCGGCCAGATCGCCGACCTCGCGCAGGCCGTAGGCCCAGAAGAGGGGTCCGCGCAGCGCCGGGAGGGACGGCGGCGCGTTCGCAGGCTGACACCGCCCGGCGTCCGGGGAGCCGAGGGCCCCGCACGCAAGGCAGGAGAGCACAAGAAGCGTGCTGCGTGCACGATGGCTGCGCATGCTGGCCATGCCACAATCCGGAGCAGGGACAGGGATGACGGATCGAGCGGGTCAGGCGTCGTCTTCGACCCAGTTGTGGGCCGTGGTCAGGGCCTCCCGGGCGGCCTCCTGCTCGGCCTCCCGCTTGCTCTTACCGACGCCCCGGCCCACGGCTTTGTTCCGGAAGCGCGCTTCGACGAAGAAGGTGCGGTCATGGGGGGGGCCGAGCCGCTCGACGACGACGTAGTCGGGCGTGGACTTGGCGCGGTTCTGCGTGAGCTCCTGGAGGGCGCTCTTGAAGTCGCTGCGATAGCCCCCGTCGGCGATCTCGGCGATGTCCGGGCCGAGCGTTCGGAGAGTGAAATCACGGGCCGCCTGAAGGCCGTGGGTGAGGTAGACGGCGGCGATGACGGCTTCGAAGGCGCTGGCGAGTATGGACGACTGTGTGCGGCAGCCGAGCTCCTCTTCGCCCTTGCCCAGTCGAAGGCGATGGCCGATGCCCAGTGTGCCGGCGCGTCGGGCCAACGTATCCTGACTGACGACGACCGCCTTGATCTTGGTGAGCTCGCCTTCGGTCTTGTATGGGTGTGTGCGATAGAGGTGACCGGCAACGATCAGGTCAAGCACGGCATCGCCGAGGAACTCGAGTCGCTCATTCGCCTCATCGGGCCGCATGCCGGCCTCACGGGCGCACGAGCTGTGGCACAGGGCCCGATCGAGCAGGGGGTTGCGCTCGATGCCCAGCTGTGCGAGAACACCTGCGAGTGATTCCTGTTGGTCCGTCGCGAACACCTCGGCAGACGGCGCCGCCTATGCTCTCCCTATGCCTCGAACCGGCGTACCACCAAGCACGCGTTCTGGCCGCCGAAGCCAAAGGAGTTGGAGACCGCTACGTTGAGCTGAGCGGGCCGGGCCTCGTTGGGGACGTAGTCGAGGTCGCACTCGGGGTCCGGAGTCGTGTAGTTGATCGTGGGCGAGATGATCTGGTGCTCCAGGCTCAGAATGGTCGCGGTCAGCTCCACGGCGCCGGCGGCGCCCAGCAGATGGCCAAATATGGACTTGTTGGCGGTGACGGGCACACTGTGCGCTGCGTTCCCAAAGACGGACTTGATCGCCGCCGTCTCGGCGGGATCACCGGCAGGCGTGGATGTGCCATGGGCATTGACGAAGTCAATGTCAGACGGCTGGAGGGCGGCCGACTGGATCGCCTCTTTCATGGCCCGGGCCGGCCCATCCACTGACGGCGCCGTGACGTGGTAGGCGTCGCCGCTCATGCCGTACCCGACGATCTCCGCGTGGATCGTCGCGCCGCGCTCGAGGGCGTCATCGAGGCGCTCCAGGATGATCACGCCGCCGCCTTCAGCCATCACGAAGCCGTCCCGATGCGCATCGAAGGGCCGACTCGCCGCCGCCGGGTCGTCGTTTCGGCGCGAGAGGGTCTTGGCTGAGCAGAAGCCGGCGAAGGCGGAGCGGGTGATGCCGGCCTCGGCGCCGCCGGCGATCATGGCTCGCGCGTCGCCGCGCTTGATCGTCTCGTATGCGTCGCCGACGGCGTGGGCGCTTGAGGCACACGCCGTGACGAGCGCCGCGTTGGGGCCTCTGGCGCCCGTGACGATGGAGACGTACCCCGCGGCCATGTTGCTGATCATCATGGGCACGAGGAATGGGCTGACGCGGCGTGGCCCCCTGGACAGCAGTATCTCGTACTGCCGCTCCCAGGTGGCCATGCCTCCTATGCCGGAGCCGATGAAGACGCCGATGTCGTCGGCGTTGTCCTCGTCGATGGTGAGGCCGGCGTGTTGCGTAGCCTCGAGAGTGGCTGCCACGGCGAACTGCGTGAAGCGATCGGCCCGTTTGGCGTCCTTGGGGTCGAGGTAGTCCGTGGGGTCGAAGTCCTTCACCTCGGCGGCGATGCGGCACGCATACTCGGAGGTGTCAAAGAGCGTCACCTCTCCGACGCCCGACACGCCGTCCCGCAGATGCGCCCAGAAGGTGCTCAGGTCGCGCCCGATGGGCGACATCACGCCCATCCCGGTCACGACGACCCGCGGATGCTCGTTCATCGGATGTCCCACACTTGCCTCGGGCATTGCCCTCATCCAGCCTCGGCGGCCCGCCCTCAGGCGTTCACGCGGAGTGCTTCGGGCGGCGCGCTGATGCGCGGGCGGCATGCGGAGGTCAAGCTGCCGCTATCATGCTGCGCGGACGCCCGTTCACGACGAGCTGTCTCCGCCGCCGTTGAGCTTCTCGCCGATGTACCGGACCACGTCGCCGACCGTCTGGATCTTCTCGAAGTCTTCCTCCGGGATCTCGACGCCGAACTCCTCCTCGAGTGCCATCTGGATCTCGACGACATCGAGAGAGTCGGCGTTCAGGTCGCCCTCGAACGTCGCGCTCTCG
>JASFTE010000586.1:0-3823 GCA_050114035.1 Armatimonadota bacterium
GGTCTGGCAGCGTGGCGAACTTCTCGTCCCCATCGACAGCCCGACGACACCGTCGCGCAAGCATCTCCCCCATCATGGCATAATCATCAGGACGCCCCTCGGTAGCCCGCATCTTGAAGCGCCGATAGCCAGCCTTGTGCGGCTCGGCATTCTGGAACATGACCATCGAGCCAACGGCCTCGCGCCCGGATGTGTTGGATATGTCGTATGCCTCGATCCGCCGCGGCATGCGCGTGAGCCCGAGTGTCTCCTGCAGCTCCGTCATGGCCGCCTCGGCCAGCAGCTCCCGCTCATGCTGGCTCTTCATGC
This sequence comes from Armatimonadota bacterium, assembly GCA_050114035.1. Lineage (GTDB taxonomy): Bacteria > Armatimonadota > Zipacnadia > JAUWAU01 > JAUWAU01 > JAUWAU01. Next base: position 310 of record JASFTE010000586.1, read on the forward strand.
GAGCCTCGAGTGCAGCGACCGCGTTGCTGCGGGCCATCTCCACGAGCCGCCGCTTCTCGCCGCGCTGGGGCCTGAAGACTCGCACCTTGACACCCGCCAGTGACGAGAGCCACGCGCCCAGGACACCAGCGTCCGCCAAGTCCTCGCTCACCAGCGCCTCCCGCGGCGGATCGGTCGCCTGATCGTAGAACTGCTTCACGAAGCCTTCCAGAACATCGGCCGGCCGGTGGCCCGCGGCATTGTCGAGGATGTAGTGCTCTTGGTCAATGAGCTTCCCGGCGCGGACTCGGAAGGTCTGAACGCATGCGCGCCCGTCCGCAGTGGCAACAGCCAGCACATCCTCGTCGCGCTCCTGCCGGGCAACGACGCGCTGTTCCTCGATGGCCTTCTCGATGGCGTCCGCCTTGTCGCGCAGCCGCGCGGCGCGCTCGAAGTCCAGTGCGTCGGCTGCCTCGCTCATCTCCTCCCGCAGCCGCCGCGCAATATCCGTGTGCTTACCCTCGAGGAACAGCACAACATCGTCGAGCACGGCGCGGTACTCCTCGGGCGAGACCTCACCCGTGCAGGGCCCCATGCAGCGCCCGATGTGGTATTGCAGGCACACATCACGGCTCTTGCGCCCGGGTACGAGCGTGCGGTTGCAGCTGCGTATCTTGAAGAGCTCCTGCACGATGCGCATCGTACGGCGCATGGCTTGGGCTGATGCGTACGGCCCGAAGTAACGGCCCTCGCGCAGGCGATGCAGATGGCGAGTCTTGGGGTCGTGGAGCGTGCGCCGCCCCGGGCGGCCAAGGGCGGAGTCCTTTGGGAGTTCACGGAGTATCCGCAGCCTGGCGAAGGGCTCCTCGAGGGTGAGCTTCAGGTACGGATAACTCTTGTCGTCGGCGAGCTTGACGTTGTACCTGGGCTTGTGCTCCTTGATAAGGTTGGACTCGAGTATGAGGGCCTCCATGTCGGAGTCGGTCACGATGTACTCGAAGTCGGCGGCGCGCTGCATCATGACGTCGGCCCACGGAGAGTGCTTTGGACGCTCGCCGAACCACGTGGCGAGCCGCTTGCGCAGCGACCGAGCCTTGCCAACGTACAGCGCCTGGCCACCATCTGCCTTGATGATGTAGGTGCCGGGCGCGTCCGGGACCGTCCGTAGATCGCCCTTCCGGATCATCGTGCATTCTCTTCCGCCAGTGGCAGGCCAGTGTCGGCTGAGAGGTCGAGGGAAGGGAGCGTCACGATTGACGCCACCTCTGCGACCGTAGCGCCCCACAGCCCCCGGCGCGCCTCACTTGCGCAGCAGCTTCTGCAGCGCCTTGATCTCGTCGCGGAGCTCTGCAGCCCTCTCGAACTCGAGGCTCTGGGCCGCCTCCCGCATCTCTGCCTCGAGGTGAGTGATCACCTCGGCCAAATCCTCAGCCTCCAACTCCTCATCAGCGCCGAGAGCCACGTCGCGCGTGGACCGCTCACGCACGTCGTCCTTGGCTCGAATGGTGTCGCGCACGTTCTTCTGGATCGTCTCGGGCGTGATGTCGTGCTCCTCGTTGAACTCCTTCTGGCGCTTGCGCCGGCGGCTGGTTTCGTTGATCGCCCGCTTCATCGAGCCAGTCACCTCGTCGGCATACATGATGACCTTGCCCTCGACGTGTCGAGCCGCACGCCCCGTGACCTGGATGAGCGACGTCTCCGACCGGAGAAAGCCCTCGCGGTCTGCATCCAGAATGGCCACGAGTGTGACCTCAGGCAAGTCCAGGCCCTCGCGGAGCAGATTGATGCCCACCAGCACATCGTAGACGCCGAGTCGCAGATCGCGAAGCAGCTCGGGGCGCTCGAGTGTCTGCACGTCGGAGTGCAGGTAGTGCACTTTGATGCCGAGATCGGCCAGGTACTCCGCGAGGTCCTCGGCCATCCGCTTGGTCAAGGTGGTGACCAGCACGCGCTGGCTCTTCTCGACGCGGGCCTGTATCTCCCCAACGAGGTCGTCGATCTGCCCCCGCGTGGGCCGCACGTCTATCTCCGGATCGACGAGCCCCGTGGGGCGGATGATCTGCTCTGCCACCTGCTCGCTGTGCTGCAGCTCGTACGGTCCCGGCGTGGCCGACGTGTAGATGACCTGGTTGATCCGCTCCTCCCACTCAGCGAATGTCAGGGGTCGGTTGTCGTACGCGGATGGCAATCGGAAGCCGTGCTCGATGAGGTTGTACTTGCGCGATCGGTCGCCCTCGTACATGGCGTTGAGCTGCGGAATCGTCTGGTGGGACTCGTCCACCACGAGCAGAAAATCGTCAGGGAAGTAGTCCAGCAGCACATACGGCGGCTCTCCGGCCTTGCGCCCATCGATGTGCCGCGAGTAGTTCTCAATACCCCGGCAATAGCCTACCTCACGGATCATCTCGAGATCGTACTTCGTGCGCTGCTCGAGCCGCTGCGCCTCCAGCAGCTTCCCGCGCTCGTGGAAGACGGCGAGCCGCTCATCCAGCTCGGCCAGTATGGTCCGCATCGCCTGCTCTTGCCGGTCCCGGGACGCCACATAGTGCGTCGCGGCAAACACAACTGCGCGCTGCTTCTCCTCAAGGACCTCCCCCGTGAGCTGATCGATGATGAGTATGCGCTCGATCTCGTCGCCGAACATCTCGATCCGAGTGATGAGGTCCTCATCCACCGGATGTATCTCCACCACATCGCCGCGGACTCGGAACGTGCCGCGGGTAAGTGCCACATCGTTCCGCGAGAACTGCATGGCCACCAGTTGGCGGAGGATGGCGTCGCGATCAATCTCCTGCCCGACCCGAGCATCGAGTGTGATCTCCTCATAGCTCTCAGGGGAGCCAAGGCCGAAGATGCACGAGACGCTCGCCACGACGATGACGTCTCGCCTCTCCAGCACCGACTGTGTGGCGGCGTGCCGCAGTCGGTCGATCTCCTCGTTCACCTGCGCGTCCTTCTCGATGTAGGTGTCGGTCTGCGGCACGTACGCCTCCGGCTGGTAGTAGTCGTAGTAGCTCACGAAGTACTGGACGGCGTTGTTGGGGAAGAACTCCTTGAACTCGGCGCAGAGCTGGGCGGCCAGCGTCTTGTTGTGGGCGATCACCAAGGCAGGCCGCTGCACCGCCTCGATCAGCTTCGCCACAGTATACGTCTTGCCCGATCCGGTCACGCCGAGAAGCGTCTGGTGCCGCATGCCTGACTCAGTGCCGTTGGCGAGAGCCTCGATGGCCCTGGGCTGATCCCCCCGCGGCGTGTACTCCGAGACGACCTCAAATGGTCGCTGCGCAGTTGTCGCAATCGCCATACGGCTCACATCCTCCCCGGGCGATTGTAGCACGCCTTGGGTCGCCGGAAAATGAGAAGGCGGACCGCCGCTTTGGCGGTCCGCCGAGTCACCAGACCCGTTGCTGCCCCTGCCATTCGCCCCCACGCCTGGACCGAACGCTGCCAGCCTGCATGATGCCCGAACGTTCAGGATGGATTGCGAAAGACTGATATCGTCTATCTGTGTTAGTGCATATGTTATAGCTTAGGT
>JASFTE010000587.1:0-3817 GCA_050114035.1 Armatimonadota bacterium
GGATCCCGAGATACGCCGGTTTGCCGAGAAGTACCTCGACCGGGTCAAGGCGATGTACGGGCCGCTCCAGCTCTGGGTGTTCGGGTCCCGGGTGCGAGGCGAGCCCTACCAGTGCAGCGATATCGACATGCTCGTGGTGTCCGAGCGGTTCAGGCAGCTCCCGCGGGACGAGCGCCGGCCCGCGTTCCTGCGCGAGACGGGGCTGGCCGATGACAAGGAGGCACGGGAGCTTCATGCGTTCTGCTACACGCCCGAGGAGTTCGAGCGCGGCAAGCGCGTCCCGTGCATCATCCGCGAGGCCGTTCGCTTCGGCATCCGCGTCGCGTGAGGATTCCAACCACAGAGATCACAGAGAAATGCAGTCCGAATCCTCAGTGATGTGAGCCCTCCTCTGTGTTCTCAGTGCTCTCGGTGGTACCCTTGAGGTGGTTCTCCACCATGACCCCACGAGAGCGGATACTGATGGCGCTGCGGCACGAGGAGCCCGACTTCGTGCCGTATACGGTCTCCGTGGACGAGGAGGTCGCAGGGAGGCTCGACGCTCACTACGGCACGCCCGACTGGCGCAAGCGCATCGTGCAGCAGATCGCGAGCTCCGGCGTTGATCTGCACCGGGAGCAGCAGGCCGACGGCACGTGGAAGGACGCCTTCGGCTGCGTCTGGATGGACCTGAACATCTTCCACACCGTCGATGTGCCGCTCAAGGAGCCGACGCTGGCGGGGTACGAGCTCCCGGAGTTGCTGCCGGATGATGAGCTGGAGCAGATGCGGGAGCGGCTGGAGAGGGCGCCCGACCTGTTCCGGCACGCGGGCATCGGGATGAGCTTCTTCGAGCGATCGTGGGCCCTGCGGGGATTCGAGGACCTCATGGCCGACTTCGCCGAGAATCCGAAGTTCATCGGGGAGCTCTTCGATGCGCTGATGGAGCTGCACCTGCCTATCGTGGATCGGCTGTGCACGCTGCCCGTGGACTGCATCCGGTTCGGCGACGACTTCGGGGCACAGCGCGGCGTGCTCATGGGCACCACGCACTGGCGCGAGGTGCTGAAGCCGCGGCTGGCACAGATGTACGGCCGCGCGCACGAGCACGGCAGGTACGTCATGATCCACTCGTGTGGCGACAACTCCCCGATCATCGAGGACCTGATCGAGATCGGCGTGGACATCTTCAACCCGTTCCAGCCCGAGGCGCAGGACGTCTACGCCATGAAGCGCGAGTACGGCAGGTACATCACCTTCAACGGGGGCATCGGCACGCAGGAGCTGCTGCCGCGCGGCACCCCGGAGCAGATCACGGCGGAGGTGGAGCGGCTCTGCGAGGAGATCGGCGCGGGCGGGGGATTCATCCTGGGCACGACGAAGCCGATCCTCCCCGACGTGCCGACGGAGAACGCGGTGGCGTGCTTCGAGGCGATTGTCGGGCAGGGGGAGAGGGTGGCAGCTGGATAGCCGCGAAAGACGGCGAGGTGCGCTATGGGCCTCCAGATTGCGGTTGACGAGGACAGGATCGCTGAGTTCTGCCGCAAGTGGCAGGTCGGAGAGTTGTCCATCTTCGGCTCCGCGCTTCGGGACGACTTCAGCCCCGAGAGCGATGTGGATGTGCTTGTGGAGCTTCAGCCGGATCATGGACTGAGCCTGTATGACTGGGTCGATATGATTGACGAGCTTGGTGCCATCTTCGGGCGGAAGGTGGACCTGGTGGCCAAAGGGGGCCTCAAGAACCCCTTCCGCCGCAGGCAGATACTGGGGACGGCGGAGGTGGTGTATGCGTCCTGACGACCGTGATGCCGGCTGTCTGCTCGACATGCTGCAGCACGCGCGGGGCGTGGTCCGGGCCCTCCGGGGCCGGACGTTGGACGACTACCTCCGCGACGAGGACCTGCGGCTGGCCGTGGAGCGGCGCCTCGAGATAATCGGCGAGGGGGCACGACGCGTCTCGCAGGCCTTCCAGAGCGCGCACCGGGAGATCCCCTGGCGCAAGATTATAGCGCAGCAGAACGTGCTGGCCCACGAATACGGTGAGGTGCAGGACGATCTGGTGTGGCAGGTGGGCACGGTGAGCGTACCCGAGCTGATCGGGCTCTTGGAGCCGCTGGTGCCCCCAGCGCCCGAGGCGGAGGAGTGACGCACTCGCCCCCCGGCAGCGCCTTCGTCCTCGGCCCGACGAAGCCGATTCTCCCGGACGTGCCGAGGGCTCGACAGGCGCGCTCTCGCGTTCTCGAACCTGCTGATTTTGCTCTGGCCGCCCGGGATCTTCGCTTGCTCCGCCAGTTGGCTCTGCGTGAGGCCCTTGGCGTCCCGCGCCCCACGCACCATGGCTCCTCGTAGTTCGTCCTCGTTGGTCACGCACAGTCGCAGCACTACGAATCCACAGTCCAAACAGGCGCACGCCTCAACCAAATGGGACGGGGAGTATGTCTTCACACGAGGTGGAGAGTGTCGCTCGTCACCCGGTAACCCGAGGTCCCAGGGCCGCCACCGCAGCTCTACGGCCCCGCCTTGACGAGGACGGGAGTGAAGCACGCCGGGTGCCCAGTTTCGGTGGCGCTTCTGACATCTGGGGCAGTCCATCTCGGAACCAGATTCCTGTGCCACATGGTCGGCAGTCATCAGGCCTTCCCGTCCCTTCCTGCCGCAATAGCTGCTCGCGGTCGCCGGCCCTCTTCTCGGTGCCACTAGCCCGTGGCAGGCGCGGCATCGCCAAGCTGGACCTCCGAGAGGATCAGCACGTCGGGCAATGGCGTAGTCCCCTCGAAGTGCAGCGCCACCGCTTCCTTCACGTTGGCGATCAGGTCCTCGAAGGTCTCGCCCTGCGAGAAGATGTCCTCGCCGATGCCTCGCGCGCACCACAGGTCCCCGTCGTGGTACGCCTCCAGTTTGACCGTCATATCGAGGTCACCTCTCCCTGTGCGCTGCAAGGACTCACGGCGCCAGTATGCAGGGGGACTGCGGTGCGGTCAAAGGGCTGCGCCGCTACCAGTTCACCGGATACACATGGATGTCGAAGATGCAGCCCATGAGGGTCCAGAAGCCGCCGTTGGCGAAGTCGCCGATGATGAGGCCGAGGAAGAAAGGCAGGAGCTGCCGGTACAGCTGCGCCCCGCCGTAACGTAGGATCCCCGCCTTCCCGAGCCATGCAAGCAGGAAGGGCATCCATGTGCTGCGCATCGTGGGGGTGTTGGCCATGGCGTATCCGACCGGGTGGAAGGGCCACCAGAGGAAGCGCGTGCGCATGACGCCCAGGAAGATGGTGAACAGCAGGCCGACGACGGATGCGGATATGCCGTACATGTCCGGGCGCATCGGGTTGCCAAGGTAGGCCTGCAGCCGCACGAAGGGCTGCTTCCCCATGTTGGTGCGCCAGAGGTTGAGCTCCGCCGCCGCGCCGCCCTGGTACCAGATCAGCAGTCCCATGGAGAAGGCGACGCCGAGGCCGAAGGCGAGCCCCGCCGTGAGCGCCGTGGGCAGCTTCCGCTGGTTGATGCCGGTCGAGTCGGCCATCTTGAAGGCGTCGAGCTGGTGCGGCATGGGGATGCAGCGCAGGTCCCAGCTCGAGAGGTTGTTCAGATAGGCCATCACGGTGAGGTTGCGGTGGCCGAAGCGCTCGCTCCCCAGCGTGCTCACCAGGAGCGTGTGCGGATCCATCTGCGGCCCGAACAGCCAGGCGTTGCCCGTCTCGGCGCGGATGCGCGTCGCCGCCATCATGTAGACCCACGAGAGCAGCAGGAGGGCCGCGGGCGGCCAGTAGCCCATGCCGGCGCTGCGGCAGATGAACATCAGGAAGACGAAGCTGCCCAGGAGGCCGATCACCGGCCAG
>JASFTE010000588.1:0-3812 GCA_050114035.1 Armatimonadota bacterium
TCGGCTATCTCAACCAGGTCAACGCCCACAACTACTACCCGGAGTACCTGTGGAAGAACGAGGAGCAGTATGCGCTCGAGGGCAACCTCGCCGGGAAGAAAGGCACCTACTCGCACAATCTGTTCACTGCCGAGGCCCGCGACTTCATCCAGCGCCACGCAGACGAGCCCTTCTTCCTCTACCTACCCTACACGATCCCGCACGCGAACAACGAGCTGGGACGCGAGACGGGCGATGGGATGGAGATTCCCGACTATGCTCCGTACTCGGACGAGCAATGGCCGCGGCCGCACAAGGGCCACGCGGCGATGATCACCCGGCTGGACCGGGACGTCGGCCGGATCATGCAGCTGCTGAAGAACCTCGGGATCGATGACAACACGATCGTCTTCTTCACCAGCGACAACGGTCCGCATAAGGAGGGCGGGGCCGATCCGGCGTTCTTCAATAGCTGGGGCCCGCTGCGCGGCTACAAGCGCGATCTGCACGACGGCGGCATTCGGGTGCCCATGATCGTACGCTGGCCGGGGAGGATTCAGCCGGGGCGGACCAGCCCGGAGCCATGGGCCTTCTGGGACTTCCTGCCGACGGCCGCCGAGCTTGCCGGAGCCGAGGCGCCCTCCGGCATCGATGGCATCTCGATGCTCCCGGCCATCCTCGGGCAGCCGCAGCAGTCCCACGACTACCTGTACTGGGAGTTCATACACGGGCGCAACTTCAACCAGGCGGTCCGCATGGGCAACTGGAAGGCCGTGCGGCTGCATCTGGACCAGCCCGTCGAGCTCTACGACGTGTCCAGGGACATCGGCGAGAAGCAGGATATAGCGGGGCGGCACCCGGACATCGTGGCAAAGGCAGCCGAGCTGTTCAACGCGGCACGGGTGGATTCACGGGAGTTCCCGGTGCCCAAGCCCCGAACATAAACGACCGCGCCGGGTGCCGCACGATCCCGCCGGTCGCGCGCTACGGAGGAGCGAGAGGCCTCGGGGCCGAATAGGCGGGAGCCGCCGATGCGGGCTCTGAGGCATGTCCAAGGGAGGGCTGCACGTATGGACTGGGGCATAGAGAATCGTCTGGCACAGGTCATTCCTTCGGATGGACGCTGCTATTTTCTGCCGATAGACCACGGCTACTTCCAGGGGCCGACGAGGAAGCTGGAGCGTCCGGGCGAGACCATCGCCCCGCTGCTCCCCTACGCCGATGCGCTCTTCGTCACCCGCGGCGTGCTCCGCGCCTGCGTTGATCCGCGGGAGTCGCCCGCCATCATCCTCCGCGTCTCCGGCTGCACCAGCATGGTCGGTGAGGACCTGGCGAACGAGGCGCTCACCACCTCCATCGAGGAGATCATCCGCCTCAACGCCTCGGCCGTCGGCATCTCCGTGTTCATCGGCAGCGACTACGAGCACGAGACGCTTCTGAACCTCGCCGAGCTGGTGAACGACTGCTCCGACTACGGCATTCCGGTCATGGCCGTGACGGCCGTTGGGAAGGAGCTGGAGAAGCGCGACGCCCGCTATCTGGGCCTGGCCTGCCGCATCTGCGCCGAGCTGGGCGCGAGCGTCGTGAAGACGTACTGGTGCGAGGACTTCGGCAAGGTCGTGAACGGCTGTCCCGTGCCGATTGTGATGGCCGGCGGGCCCAAGTGCGAGACGGAGCGCGAGGTGTTCGAGTTCGTCCATGACGGGCTCCAGAACGGCGCTATCGGCGTCAACCTGGGCCGCAATGTGTGGCAGCACGAGCATCCGGTGGCGATGATGCGCGCGCTGCGGGCCGTTGTCCACGACGATGCCGGCCCGCAGGACGCGGTGGATATCTTCGAGGAGACAAAGAAGTCCTGAGCGCACCGCGCTCGCAGGGAGAGGCCCCGCCATGCGCGTGGCCATGTACTACAACAACAGCGACGTGAGGGTGGAGGACGTGCCGACGCCCGACATCGGCGCCGGCGAGATGCTGGTCAAGGTGATGGCCAGCGGCATCTGCGGCAGCGATGTGATGGAGTGGTATCGCATCAAGAAGGCGCCGCTGGTGCTCGGGCACGAGCTCGCCGGCGAGGTCGTCGAGGTGGGGGAGGGCGTGCAGCGTTTCGCGGCGGGCGACCGGGTGTGCGTGCTCCATCACGTTCCGTGCAACGTCTGCCGCTACTGCCTGAGTGACAACCACACCGTCTGCGAGACCCTGCACACGACGAACATCGACCCGGGCGGCTTCGCCGAGTACGTGCGCGTGCCGGCGCTCAACGTGGACCGGGGCGTGTTCCCTCTCCCGGATGAGGTATCCTACGACGACGGGTCCTTCCTCGAGCCCCTCGGCTGCGTGCTCCGCGGCCAGCGCCTGTCGGGCCTGCGGCCGGGGCAGACGCTCCTGATCCTCGGGAGCGGCATCTCCGGCCTGCTGCACCTGCTGCTCGGCCGGGCCCTCGGCGCCGGGCGGATCATCTGTACGGACATCGAGCCGTATCGCCTCGAGAAGGCCAGGGAGTTTGGCGCCGAGGGGACGATCCCGGCGGAGCAGGACGTTCCGGCACGGCTGCGCGAGCTCAACGCCGGCCGACCTGCCGACCTGGTGATCGTGTGCACCGGGGCATTCTCGGCCTTCGGGCAGGCGCTCGAGTCCGTGGATCGCGGCGGCACCGTGCTGTGCTTCGCCCCGACAGATCCGGGCGTTGAGCTGCCGCTGCCGGTGAATGACTTCTGGCGGAACGGCATCCGCGTGATGCCCTCGTACGCCAACAGCCCGGCAGACGGTGCGGCCGCACTCGAGCTCATCCGCAGCGGCCGCGTCCCCGTCGGCGATCTCATCACCCATCGCGTGGGCCTCGACGAGGCGGGCCTCGGCTTCCGCCTGGTGGCCGAAGCCAGGGACTCCATCAAAGTCGTCATCCGCCCGCACGGATAGCCCTGCGGCGCGCTTGGACTCTGTCCGCCGACAGATGGGCGGGGATCTGTTTCCCCCCAAACCCGGTAGCACCCGCCGGAGCCATTGCTCCGCCCATTCGTCGTGCGAGGCGCTAGCAGGGAGAACTGCCATGCGTATACCGACCTTCTCGGCTCTGGCGCTCTGTCTCACTGCGCTTGCCTGCGCCGGTGAGCCGCCGGAGGCCGGCAGGACGGATACCAGCGCCCTGGACACGCACCTGCGGCGCGAGCGATTCCCACTGACAGTCAAGCTCATCGAGCACTCGGGCACAGGCGGCCAGAGCGTGCCGCTGACCTGCGGCATCGGCTGCGGGCAGGGAGACTTCCCGTCGGGAACGCTCTCCCCCGTGCTCAACGGCGAGGCGGTCCCCGCCCAGGTCAACGTCCTGGCCACCTGGCCGAGAGACGGCTCCGTCCGCCACGCGCTGGTGTCGCTGCTGCTCCCGAGGATCGGCCCCAACGAGACGCTCACATTGAGCTTCCGCAGGGCCGCTCCGCCGCCGCCCGAAGAGTTCCGGCTGGGAGGGCCGTTGGACGACTTCGTCGTCGAGGCGGAGCTGGAGGGCGCCGACGGGAAGATGACGCTCTCCCGGGTCCCCTCCGCGACCATGGCCGAGATCGCCGGAATAGTTGCGGGCCAGGCCCAGCCCGGCGCCCTCGCCCCCCGACTGGCCGGCCCAATCTGCTACGAGTTCGAGGTCCACGATGTCCCCCGGACCGACGGCGAGCCAGATCCCGACCTCGACATCTTCTACCGGCTCAGGCTGTACAGCGGCGTCCCCGGCGCGCGGGTCGCCTGCGTGGTGGAGAACACGCGCATGCCGGCGGAGCCCTATCCGGAGGCGTTCACCATCGCCGATCGGGACTTCGTCCGGCTCAGCTTCCGGGCCGGTCCCC
>JASFTE010000589.1:0-3804 GCA_050114035.1 Armatimonadota bacterium
CGAGGGCCTTGCCGGTGATCTCCTCGGAGACGCCGCGGCCGTACACGTTGGCGGTGTCGATGAGGTTGATGCCCATGTCGATGGCCTCGTACACCATCTTGATGGAGGTTGGCTCATCGGTCCGCCCGCCGAAGCTCATCGTCCCCAGGCACATGGCTGACACGCGCGTGCCGGTGCGGCCGAGCTGTCGGTACTGCATGGAGGATCACCCTCGCCGTAACGGGATTCCCGTACTCGTCACGGGCGTGTTGGTCTTTGCCCGGAGGAATACCTTCTGGCAGGCGTCACGGCGATGGGGTGCGGTAGGCCTCCGGCCCCCTCGCGTCGAATGGTCTCTGTGACATGGGAACGTCACGGCGCCGCGTCACCCGCCGGGAGCCAGTGCAGCAACGGCTCGACGCTGTACGCGAGCGCCGGCGGCTGATCATCGAGATGTGCCAACGCCGCCAACGCCCGGGCACTGGCAGCGTGCTGGAATCCCTGATGACGAGGAGCCCGACGATGTCATGGCCCGATCTCACTGCTGTGCTCGAGGGACTTCCCTGGGGCGTTATCGGCGCCGTGGCGGCGCGGCATTACATGCCGGAACGGATGACGGCTGACATCGACATCGCCGTTCGGGCCGAAGACGGGCCCGAGGTTGAGCGGCGGCTCGCCGCGGCGGGCTACCGGAGGCTCGGCGGACTGACGACTGGCGGCGCATCGTGGGAAGCGCCGACTGGCCACAGGGTGGATGTCGTCGAGGGACGAGAGCAGTGGTGGTCCGAGGCGTTGGTGCAGGCGGCGGACAATCAGGACGCACAGGGCCTGCCCATTGTGCCGTTGCCCTATCTGGTACTGACGAAGCTCCGCACGGGCCGGGTCCAGGACGTGGCCGATGTCACGCGGATGCTCGGGCTCGCCGAGGATTCCGCGCTCGACCAGGTGCGTCGCCTGATCGCCGACGAGTCACCGCGAGACCTCGATGACCTCGAGTCTCTCATCACCCTCGGCCAGTTGGAGACGAGACCGCCCAGTGGCGAGAAGGGCGCCGGCGTCTGAGCGTGAACGCCTCGGCGCGTCCCTGCATTCTATGGCACAATGCGGGCGGTGAACGAAGATGGCCGATGCTGGGCTGACAGCGGTAGTATGGCTGGAGGGTCGTCGGTACGTGTCGCACTGTCCCGAGTTGGGTGTGGCCAGCTACGGCAAGCGACCCGGTGAGGCCGTGGAGGCCTTGCGTGAGGTTGTCGAGTTGCACGTGGAGAATGCGAAGGCGTTCGACATGCTGGCGGAGATTGAGCCAGCCCTGAGCGCCGCTGAGCCCTACACCACCTTCTTCGACGTGGCGCTCGCATGAGCCGTCTTGCTCGTCCGCTATTCCCCCGGCTCGGCTGACGCGCCCCCCGCCTTCGCCGCCGGCGTCCGGCACCCAAACGCGAACCACAGCAGCCCCAACGTCGCGATCCCCGTTGCCACTGCAAAGCACATCAGAGGGTTCCTCTTGTACAGCACCGACCCGAGCAGCGGCGCGGGTATGACGCAGAGGCAGCGGATGAGGTAGTAGACTCCCACGTCCCGGCCGCGGCGCTCCGGATGGGCCAGGTCCACTATGAGGGCCTTCCGGGCCGGCTCGCCCAGCTCCCGCGATCCCGCCACGGCGAAGGCGAACAGAAGGGCGAGGTACGAGGGCGACAGGCCGATTGCCAGTGGATACGCGGCGAAGAGGACGAAGGCCGCGAGCACGAACGGTCTGCGGCCGTACCGATCCGCGAGCCGGGCGATGGGGATGTACGTGAGAATCGACACAGTCATCTGCAGCGACCACAGCGACCCGTACTGCGCCGACGTGACCCCGACGACTTCCATTGCGTACAGGATGATGAACGCCTTGGCCACTCGCTGACCGAAGCGCGTGAGGATCTCGGCGATCAGCAGGCGCTTGAGCGGAACCGATAGGCCCAGGAAGCTCTCCCACACGGACATCTGCTCGGGCGGCCTGTCGCGTGGCTTCTCCCGGTACATGCGCTGCTGGAGCCACGCCGTCCCCAGCGCGAGCGGGATGGTGACCAGCAGCGCCACCCGCATGCCGCCGGCGATCCCGTATCGGTCCAGCAGCGCGCCGCCGATCAACGGCCCGACGACGATCGGGGCCCGTTTGAGGATCGACTGCACCGAGAAGCCCATGGCGCGCTTGCTCTGGGGAAGGGTGTCGCCGATCAGGGCGAAGGTGGCCGGCAGCGAGAGGCCGCCCCAGGCCATCACGAACAGCAGGCCCGCGAAGATGAACCCCCAGTGCACGCCGATGGCGTAGAGGATGTAGCCGACCACGGCGAGCAGATTGTAGAGCACGAGGCTGCGCCTGCGGCCTAGCCGGTCCGAGATCACGCCGCCGGGGTATTGGTAGACCGCATCGAGGAGCGCCTCGAGGGTGTCGAAGAGCCCGACGACGAACACGGACGCACCGAGTACCCGGAGGTACTTACCGAGGAAGGGCATCCAGAGCTGCTCGCCCATCCCGATGGCGAACACGGCGCCCACGAGCACCGCGACGTTGCGCTCCAGCGCGAAGAAGTCGCGAATGGCGCCGAGTTTCCTGGCCTCAGTTGGCTCCTTCGACGGGTCGCTTTCCATGACAGCCCGAGGCGACCGGCAGCGTCGCCTCTGATGTGCCTACCGGGGGCCCGCACTCGGGAAGCCCATGGCGACAACCGCTATTCCGCCTCGCCCGGCGTGGCCCCTGCGTGATGCCATTTGCGCGGCCCGGCAGGCGATGGGCCCCCGAGGGCGAACTCCCCGGAGCGGCGCGTGGGCGCGCTGTATCGCGCGCAGCCCGAGTGGCGCGGCGAGTCCGTCGTCTGGGGCCGCGGCGGGCTGGCCGAGCTGCCCGCGCCCGGCTCCTTCGCTCAGCGCGACGAGCCATCCGGTCGTCTGCTCGCCGTGAGCCTCTGGATGCGGCTGCTGCTCGGCGAGTTCGGCTTCCACCTGCGGCAGTGGCGACACTCGGCGAGCAGTCGCCCCATGGCCCTGTTCGTGTCGCGCCGCCGGAACGGCTTCGTGTTCACCGGCTTCAAGCGGGACGCCACCGTGGCGCTGGACATGCGCTTCCCGCGAGGGGTGCCCCTGCTCACGGAATGGGAGAGGCGGGTACGAGATGGGCTGGGCCGCTACTACCTGGCTCGGTCCTTCCAGGAGGAGTGCCGCGTCTTCGTGGCGCAAGACGCGCCGACACTGCTGCGCTGCAAGGCGGACCGATGGCCGACGGGGAAGGAGCGGCGCCTGGTCGTCTCCGGCCTCCAGGATGCACGGTTGACGCTGCAGCCATACGCCGAGGCGCTTGAGGAGGACCGCGTCGAGCCGGAGGGCGACGCCGACGCCGAACCGAACGTGCATCTGGTAGGGAATTGCATCGAGCTAACGGACGTCTCGGGACAAGTAGCCATCACGTGGTAGCAAGGAAGGGACTCCCATGGATGAACTCGACCCAGTGGCAGAGCTCGGACCCGAGTACGACCCCCATGGCCGCACTCGACGCGGTCGCATCGGCGTCTTCGGCGTGGGCCTGGACGCGTACTGGCCGCAGTTCCCTGAGCTGAAGGGGAAGCTGCTGGCGCACCAGGGGATGTTCGTGGACCGCCTGCGCGAGGCGGGGTTCGACGTCGTCTCGGGCGGCCTCTGTGATACCTCGCAGCGCGCCTTCGACGTCGGCGGCGCACTTCGGGGCGAGGGGTGCGACCTCGTGTTCTGCTACGTCGCCACGTATGCTCCCGCGGCGGTGGCCGTGCCGGTCGCGCAGCGCGCCGGCGCTCCGGTGGTCCTGGTCGG
>JASFTE010000590.1:0-3803 GCA_050114035.1 Armatimonadota bacterium
ACAGGTTGTCCATCCGCTCGACGAACGCGTCGAGGTACTTGGGCTCCTCCGTGAGGCCGTACGCCACCAGCGCCATACGTATGTACTTGGAGGCCTGCCAGGTGATGTCCTCGGGCTGCCGGGCGTACTGCGCCAGGCGCTCGGGCGTGCAGCGGACGGCGGATTTCTCGACGTGCTGCAGGAAGGCTGCCAGAATCTGTGCGTCGGTCGGGTCGGTGACCTGTACCTGCCCGGCGCAGGGAAGTGCGGGCAGGGCCACGGCGATTGCGAGCACGAGGATTCGCATGGTCCGGCCTCCCGGAGATGGCATTCTGCCGCGGTGTTCTCGCTCGGCGGCGTCCGGGCCTTCCGCACAGTGAGGCGCTCCCGTCGCTCACCTCGTGGCCGGCGCGAGCGCCTGTGGTCCCTGGCCCTGTGGACAGAGGTACTTGGCAACTGACGCCGAACTACCGTACTATAGGGAGCCGGAGGATCTACCCATGCCAGATGATGTCGGTGTGCAGCGCAAGATGGTCGCCATACTGCGTGTCCTCGTTGATGCGTCCGAGCCCGTAGGGGCGCAGAGAATTGGCGCGCAACTGCAGCAGCAGGGACTGGAGCTCAGCGAGCGCGCCATCCGCTACCACCTGAAGACAATGGACGAGCGTGGCCTGACCGAGGGCGGCAAGGCCGGGCGGGTGATAACAGAGAAGGGCCGCGCAGAATTCGCCAACGCGCTCGTCTCCGACAAGGTCGGCTTCGTCGTCGCCAAGATCGACCAACTGGCGTATCGCACCACCTTTGACCTGGACACCGGCAGCGGTGACGTCATCGTCAATGTGTCGCTGCTGCCGACGGAGCACTTCGAGCACGCCCTCCGGGTGATGCTGCCCGCGTTCGAGGCCGGCTTCTGCATGAGCGATCTTGTGGCCGTCGCGCACGCGGGCGAGGAGCTCGGCGGGGTGGTGCCGGAAGAGGGCATGACGGCCATCGCCACGGTGTGCAGTGTCACGATCAACGGAGTGCTCCTGCGCAATCGCATTCCGGTCGAATCGCGCTTCGGCGGGCTGCTGGAGATCCGGGACGGGAGGCCGCTGCGGTTCGTGGAGCTCGTGAGCTACGCCGGCTCATCCCTCGATCCCCTGGAGATCTTCATCACGAGCGGACTGACCGATGTGCGAGAGGCGGGCACGTCCGGGAGCGGCAAAGTGGGGGCCAGCTTCCGGGAGATCCCCTCGGTATCCCTGCCCCATGCCATGGAGCTCATCGAGCGCATGAAGGGCTACCACCTCAACGGCGTCATCGCCGTTGGTGATCCGAGTCAGCCGCTGCTGGAGATCTCGGTGCCCCTGGATCGGGTCGGCATCGTCGTGGTGGGCGGACTGACGCCGACCGCGGCCCTGGTGGAGGGCGACGTGCCCGTCACCAACAAGGCCATGGCGACGGCGCTGGACTTCAAGCGACTGCAGCCGGTCTGGAACCTGTAGGCGTGCGGCGCGGATAGGCAACTGTCAAGTGCTGCAGGCTAGCTGTCGGCGACCACCCAGTGGGGGCCATTGCGGACCTTCATCCACTCGCGGACCTCCTCGAGACTGACCTGCTGCACGGCCTCCACTCGTTCCCCCAGGAACACCTGCGCGATCTGGCTGAAGTTGCTGGACAGGTCGCTCACATAGAACTCGTGCTGCGGCTCGGGGCCGTCGCTCCGAAGCTGCCCGGCGGCGCCAAGACGCCGCTCCAGCTCCTCGGCCGTCGGACCGGCGTTGTCTATCAACGTCACGTCGGGCCCGCAGTGCCGCTGGAGAGCCACGCGCATAAGGGCGTAGTGGGAACAGCCGAGCACGAGCGTATCTATGTCGCGCCCCTCGAAGGGCCGCATGTTCTCGTCGATGACTATGTCGGCGACGATGTTGTTCGTCCAGCCCTCCTCGATGAGCGGCACGAACAGCGGGCAGGCGGCCGCGTGCACCCGGACTTCCGCATCGATCTCCCCAATGGCCGCCCTGTATGCCCGGCTGGCCACAAGGGCTCGGGTCCCGATGAGGCCGATCCTCTTATTCCGCGTTGCAGCCACTGCCGCCCGGGCGCTCGGCTCGATGACGCCGATGATCGGCACGTGGAACCGTTGCTCCAGCTCCTCCAGGCCCAGGGAGGCGATGGTGTTGCACGCCACCACGATGGCCTTCACGCCTTTGCTCATCAGGAAGGCGGCGTCGTCGAGGGCAAAACGGCGGAGCGTCTCCGGGGACTTGTTGCCATACGGCACCCGGGCCGTGTCGCCGAAGAACACGACGGACTCGTTGGGCAGACGTGCAAAAATGGCCTCGGCAATGCTCAGCCCGCCGACGCCGGAATCGAACACGCCAATCGGCTGTTCCATCAGTGTCCCTTTCGAGGTGGAAGCCGCGAGCGCCTCGCGTGGCATCTTCCTCGTATCTCCTTTCCATATTGTCTAACACACTCGCGCCCTTTTGCATAGGTGAAGCGGCGGACATAGCGCACATTTCTGCGACCGGCAACCGGCGGCCGGTTGCGGGTGACCGGTGTGGTAATCTGCCACCGCATTAGTGCAAACAACCGCAGACAGCCTGCAGCAGCAGGTCACCCGGCCGGTGGGAGCGAAGCCAATGGTGTTCGCAAGGAGGCGATGTGGCGTATGCCGGCAATAACCGTTGCTGTGGAGAGCCGGATCACAGGCGAGGGCAGGGGAACGCCGGCGCTGGACAGTGTGAAGCTGGAGCTGCCGACCGAGCAGATCACCGTGGCGGCGCTGATCGAGCGGGCCGTGCGCGAGCAGGTGCGCTCGCTGCTGGAGCGGCGCGAGCTCGAGGCCGAGGAAGCTCAGCGCATACTCGACCGCCAGTATCTGACCCCGAAAGAGCTGTACGAACAGGCGGAGCAGGGCGCGGTGCGCTACCCATCGCGCCGACGCAGGGGCGTGCGCGAGATCGACC
Source organism: Armatimonadota bacterium (assembly GCA_050114035.1). Lineage (GTDB taxonomy): Bacteria > Armatimonadota > Zipacnadia > JAUWAU01 > JAUWAU01 > JAUWAU01. The sequence continues at coordinate 2,934 of JASFTE010000590.1, forward strand.
CCGAGGCAGAGGTGCGAAACGCTCAGCAGGGGTTCGCGGACGGCAGCTACCTCATCCTTGTGGGCGGCCGGCAGGTGGAGCGTCTGGACGAGGAGCTAACGCTGTCTCCGGAGAGCAAGGTCGCCTTCGTCCGACTCATGCCGCTGGCAGGGGGATGATGGATGCTGCGACGTGACCCGGTGGATCGCCGCATTCGCGAACTGGAGCGCGAGATCCTCGGCTGGGTCGATGAGGTCTGGCGCACTCGCGACGGCGCCGTCTTCCACCTTATGCCGTGGGAGCTCACAGAGGACGAAGACGATGATCGGACAGCCGACCTCGAAGAGAGCCTCAAGCGCCTGCGCGAGCGGTGGGCCGAGGAGGAACTCGTGCCCGTTGCTGCTGAGATGCTGTTCAGCCCGACGCGCTGGCAGCATCCATACATCAGGGCAGAAGAGAAGGGCCGGAGGATCTCCCATCGGGAGGCTGTTCTGAGGGTCGCGCAGCAGGCCTGGGGAAGGCAGACCCGGGGCGAGCGCAAAGCGGAGCTGGCCCGCTGCCGGAGGAGCGCGATCCTCACGATTCTGACCGCGTGCCTGTTCCGATTCGCGCCGGCCAAGCTGCAGGAGTGCCTCGAGGCTCGTATCATCCACATCCTCAAGAGCCCTCTCGGTCCCAGCGAATGGCCGAAGGGCCACGAGCGGAGCTTCCCCGACATACACCTGACGCCACAGCTCGACTGGTGCCTGAGGCTGCTCGTCAGATTGGCCCCGTCGCCGCAGAGCCTCGACTTCATGGAGGACCTGCTGGTCGGCAAGCACGATTACGGGCCCTTCGAGTTGCCGGACAACGTCAGCGTGGACGGCCAGGAGCCCCGAACGCGCGCCTTCT
>JASFTE010000591.1:0-3803 GCA_050114035.1 Armatimonadota bacterium
CTGCTGCTGCCGGTGATCCGGTAGGCATCGGGCGACACGCGGAAGTCTGATCCGCGGGAGGAACGCGACCGTGGCACGCCATCAGAGCCGCACATCCGCAGTGATTCTCGTTCCCATGCTGTCCCTGTCGGCCATCGGCTCGGCCCTGGCACAGGAGAGGCCGGCCGCCGTGACCGTGCAGCTCCGGTACATGCCCGAGGCCAACGCGGAGCACGGCTACAGCGTGACGGCGACGGGGCCGGCCAAGGCGACGTTCGAGGATGGCACAACCCTCGCCAACGCCCAGGTGCAGTTCTCCGGGGACCTCGTCGCCCGGATAGCCGAGGTCAACGAGGAGTCCTTCGTCGTCGCCCTCGGACTGGAGAACGCCAAACTGGACGTCAGCGGCGTGGACGTGCCCGTCACGCCGGCGAGTGACGCCCGGCCGACGGTGGAGTTCGACGCGCGCGGGCAGGTCGTCTCGACCGACTTCGCCGGGTCGCTCCTGGAGAGCCTGAACATCCGCGGGCTGGATGCCGCGCTGCTGCCGGCCATTCTCAGCGTATTGCAGCTTCCGGAAGAGCCCGTGGCCTTTGGCGGGAGCTGGGAGTCGGAGTTCCGTCATGGAGCGGGCGATGCCGAGTTCGTCGTCACGGCCAAGTCCACCCTCACGGCGGCCGACCAGCGGGCCGTGAAGATCACCTCGGGCGTGGACGTCGCGGTGCCGCCCCTGGAGTTCTCCGTGATGGACTTCCCCTGCCAGGTGCAGGGGGGCACGGTGCAGGTGGAAGGTCTGGCGGTGGAGCTCGACCCGCTGCACGGCACTCCGCTGCGGGCCGAGGGGATGCTCAAGCTCTCGCTCCGGGGGACATTCCAGCAGATGCCGCTCAACATCACGGCGGATCTGCAGCTCAAAGCGTCCCTGCCCGAGGCTGTTGGGGAGGAGGAGCCGGAAGCGGCGCCGGATGCGGCGGCCGAGCCGGCCCCCGAATAGGAAGGCCTACCGCGACGCCCCACCCGCCCTGCCGCGCGCGGCCGCCCGCATGAGTCCACGCGCCGAGTCCCTGGGCCCGGTGTCCGCTTGGACGTATCGGCTGCGATCGTGACCGTCCCCGCGCTGGAACGGCAGCGGGCCGGAGACACACCGGCCGACGACTTGCCCAACGGACACGGGGCCCCACGTCGCGCTGTCGTCGGACTTCTGCCGATTGTCTCCCAGCACGAACACCTCGCTCTCCCCCACCGTCCGCTCGGGGAAGAAGTACGTGCCGGGCATCACCGCGTATCCGCTCTCCTCGAGCGCCTCACCGTCGATGTACACTCGCCCTCGCGACGCGCGTATGGCCTCCCCGGCGGTCGCCAGGACGCGCTTCACCAGGAGCTCGTTGGACCTCGGCTCTCGCAGGAGAATGATGTCGCCCCGCTCCAGCACGCCCAGGCGCGGTGTCACCTTCTCAACCAGCAGTTGGTCACCCTCGTGCAGCGAGGGCGACATCGACTCGCCGTCCACCACGGCAACGGCGACGACGTACGTGTGAAGCAGAATGGCAACGGCCGTGCCCACCACCAGGAGAGCGAGACGATCCAGTCTGCGGCGCACGGCGCCTCGCCGCGCCGACACGAGGGTCGCTTGGGGATCCCGCAGTGCGAAGGTGTCAGTCGTTGTCCATTGGCCCGCTCGTGGCTCTGCCAAGACAAACCCCTCCCGGCAAACGATAGCCCTCCGTCCACACTATTGGTACCACGTCACGCGCCGCGCTTCTCACGTTTTGTTAACACTTCCGAAACTGCGGTGATGGGGGTTACGGGAGGAAGTTGTACATGCGGCGATGGAGGGCTATCCCGAGCAGGCTCCAGAAGCTCCCCATGGTGAATGCGCCGAGGATGAGGCCGTGGAAGAAGCTGGCGGCAGGGCGGAAGGAGGTCATCCCGCCGTAACGGAGCAGCACGGCCTTGATCAGCCAGCCCACGAATATCGAGGGACACAGCAGCGCCATGGACCAGCTCCCGGATACGGCAAAGCCGGCCGGATGGAACGGCCACCACACCAGCCTGGTGCGCATGTACGTGAGAAAGACGGTCATCGCCGAGCCGACGAGCATCGCCAGGCAGGCGTACCAGTTGGTGCCCCGCGGGGCGCCGAGCCACGTCTGCAGCCGGTTGAAGGCCTGGTTGCCCTTGCCGGATGACCCCCCAATGCCGTGCCTGTAGAACGTGTCCGTCTGCAGGAGAAGGCCGCAGACAACGCCCAGGAGCGCGGCCAGCAGCAGCGCCCACGATAGCGCCCGGTAGTCCACGTGACGCCGCTCGGCGAGCTTCATCGCCTCGAGCTGGTGCGGCATGGCGTGGCTGCGGTGCGCCCGGTTGAACGAGAAGAAGAAGGCGAACAGCGACAGCGTGCGCTTGTCGAAGGGCAGCGCCCCCACGGCCTGCACCATCATCGTGTCGGGCCCGGAGAAGTGCATGTCGTGCACGGGCGACCCGAGCTCGGCGCGGATGCGGTCGATGCCCGTCGATATGCCGAAGTAGAGCACCAGGAAGATCAGACTCGGCAGCCAAGCCGCCTTTGCGCCGACGCAGAACAGCGTCAGCAGCGCCAGGCCAACGACGATGCCCGCCACGGCGAAGATGTACGGCAGCGGCTCGCCGGCGTCTGCCCGACGCCGCCGGCCGCGCCAGGCATCGGCGAACACGCGCTGCAGGTGCCGGCGAGTGGCCCAGAGGGCGAAGGCGGCGAGCGTCAGGTAGGCGGCGAAGCACTGCTCATTGATAAACGGGGCGGCGGGCACGATGCCAAAGCCGGCCGCGCCGGATACAACGCGCTGCAGCTTCCAGAACAGATAGAAGAACCAGCACGAGAACGCCAGATCCAGCGGGATGAAGAACGCCAATCCCACGGCGAAGGGGAACACGCCCAGCGGCGTCCAGCCAATGGCGTTCCACGGCGCGCCGCGCACCTGCTGCCCCAGGTCGTAGAGCTCGCCCCCCACGTTCGGCACCTGCGGGAACAGGTAGTGCAGCCCGTTCAGCGCATCGTACACGGCGGCGAGGGCGAAGCCGGCCCACATGAGCTTCCGGCGGTACATCGCCCCCGTCACCTCGGTGAGCTGCAGCGGCATCTCCACGATGGGGAAGCTGAGCTTGGCATCCTCCGTCCACTGCCGCCGCACCACGGCGTTGATGCACAGCATCACGAACAGCAGCACGAAGAGGAACCCGCCCCATGCGAGCATCGGCTGCCACCACGCCGCCAGGTTCGGCCGCGCCAGCAGCGTCGAGTCCCCGTCGTGGAGCCGCTCCAGCGCGGGCAGGTCGCTCACGGCGAGCCAGCCGGGCATGCCCCTGATGAACAGCTCCTCCCACCTGTTCTCCGGCGTCGCGAAGTAGTGCGGGTGGGCCATCACGGGCACCAGCACCTGCATCAGGTCCAGGCCGCAGATGGCCGTGGACACGCTCACCATGGCGTACACGACCACCAGCTCCCCGCCCGTCAGCGCCAACCGGGGGGCCCACCTGCGCAGCAGGAGGTTGAGCGCGTTGAGTACGAGAAGGGTGAACACCACGTTGTAGAAGAGCGAGACGGTGGCCGGGTGGCTCTGGCTCCAGATGAGCGTGTAGCTGTCCCAGAGAGTGTTCGCTGGAATCAGCACCGCGCCCAGCAGCAGCGCGCGCCACGTGACGCCGCGGCGGGCCATACGTCGCTGCAGGCCATCCGGTGGCTGGGAGGACATGGTGCGAGGGCCCACCCTCGATCGCCCCGGCAGACTCTGGGGCAGGGGAATGTGCCGACGCATTTCGGTAGCGTCCGCAGGACTCCTTCCGAG
>JASFTE010000592.1:0-3803 GCA_050114035.1 Armatimonadota bacterium
GCAGAACTACTGGGGGCCCGATGAGACGCTGGCGGCGGAGCAGATCGACCTGGGGTTCGCCGCCCTCGAGCAGCTCAAGGCCGGGCAGCTCGCCGGGGAGGGCGAGAAGGGCCTGGTGGAGAGGGCCTACGAGAACGAGACCGATGGGACGGCGCAGCCGTACCACGTGTGGGTGCCGCAGTCGTACGACCCGGAGCGCCCCACGCCGCTCGTGGTGTTCCTGCACGGGTACGTGCCGTACACAACCATCAACGACCCCTGGGTTCCACTGGCCACGGACATCGCCGCGGCGGAGCGGCTCGGGTTCCTCTTCCTGGTGCCGTACGGCCGGCGCAACTCGGACTTCGTGGCGGCCGGCGACGTGGATGTGCTGGCGGCCATGCGGGAGGCGCACGCCTTCTACAACGTGGACCAGGAGCGCATCTATCTCATGGGCGTGTCCATGGGGGGCTATGGGGCGTGGAACATCGGCCTGCGGTATCCGCATCTGTTCGCGGCTCTCGGGCCGGTGAGCGGCCACACGGACATGGCCCGGTGGCTGGGCCGGTCTCGGGCGGCGATGCCCTTCTGGAAGCGGTGGCACTACGAGTGGGACAACCCCATCGATCTGGCCGAGAACGCGGCCAACATGCCGCTGCACCTGATGCACGGGGCGCTGGACCTCACCATTCCGACGGATCAGTCCGATTTCATGGTGGCGCGGCTGCGCACGCTGGGCTACCCCATCGACTACACACGGGTGCCGGGCGAGGGGCACTTCGTGTACTTCGGCCCGAGGGTGTACGATGCGACCATGGACTGGTTCGCGGACAAGCGCCGCGTGCAGTGGCCCAAGCAGGTTGTGTACAAGACGTACAGTCTGCGCTACGACACGGCGTACTGGGTGACGATCGAGCAACTGGAGCAGTGGGGCGATCCGGCGTTCATGGATGTGCGGGCCGTGGAGGACAACCGCATCATCGTCAGGACGAAGAACGTGGCCGCGCTGACGCTGCGGCTTGGTGAGGAGCTTGTGGACCTCGGCGCGCCTGTCACAATCGTGCACGAGCGGCGGGATGTGTTCAGCGGCGACGTGCCCGCGTCAGGGGAAGTGACGCTGTATCTGGACGAGGAGTACGAGGCGGAGCGGAAGGAGGGGCTGTGGAAGAAGAAGGCGCTCTGTGGGCCCATTGAGGACGCGTACAACTACCCATTCCTCATCGTCCGCGGGACGTCCGGGGGCCCGGCAGCGCGGGCGGCGGCGATTGCGAAGGCCGACAGATTCGCCGACGAATGGGACAAGTACGCCGATGGCGTCCCGCGCGTGAAGGACGATACGAAGGTGACCAGGCAGGACCTCGCCCGCTACAACCTGGTCTGCTTCGGGAGCCCGGCGAGGAACGTGGTGGTCCGTCGGGCCGCGGGCAAGCTGCCGATCAAGTTCCAGAATGGTGCGTTCGTGGTCGGCGACCGGAGCTTCTCGGGCGACGACGTGGGCCTGGTGATGATCTACCCCAACCCGTTCAGCCCCGACCGATACATTGTGGTGCAGAGCGGGGCGTTCTACGGGGATGCGGTATCGATCAACCACAAGCACGACCTGCTGCCCGACTTCATCGTGTTCGACGGGGTGATCCAGGCGGACCAGACGAACCGGGCCCTGTGCGCCGGGTTCTTCGACCGGCAGTGGCGCCTCAACGACCGGCTGACCTGGCATCGCGAGGGCGCCCGGGCGGACGGTCACTGAGGCCGCCGGGGCTACGGGATAGTCTCCACCGTGACGCGATCGTTCGTGAAGACGCAGATCTCGGCGGCGGTTCGGATGGCCTCGCGGGCGATCTCCTCGGCCGAGAGCGATGAGTGGCGGATGAGGGCGAGTGCGGCGGCCTGGGCGAAGCCGCCCCCGGAGCCGATGCCGCTGGCGTCCTCGTCGGGCTCGATGATGTCCCCGCTGCCCGAGACCAGGTACAGGTTCTCGGCGTCGCCGACCATGAGCATGGCCTCGAGGCGGCGCAGTATGCGGTCGGTGCGCCACTCCTTGACCAGCTCCAGCGCCGCCCGCTGCAAGTTGCCCTTGTACTCCTCGAGTTTGCCCTCGAACTTCTCGAACAACGTCAGCGCGTCGGCGGCGGAGCCGGCAAAGCCGGCCAGCACCTTGCCCTCGTAGAGGCGCTGCACTTTCCGTGCGCCCGACTTGAAGATGGCGTGCTCGACGCTCACCTGGCCGTCGCTGGCCATGGCGATGCATCCGTCCTTGCGCACGGCTACCACGCTGGTTGCATGGACGTTCATTGCTCGGTCCCTCCCACGGGTTCCGATGTCTTCGCCTCGAGCGGATGGCCCGACTCGTACTCCTTGCGCAGTTGATCCAGGGTGACGTGCGTGTAGATCTGGGTGGATGACAGGCTCGCGTGTCCGAGCAGCTCTTGCACAGTGCGCAGGTCGGCTCCCCGGTCGAGCAGATGGGTGGCGAACGTATGGCGGAGGACATGCGGGCTGATGTCATGCTGCAGGGAGGCGGTGAGCAGGTGCTTATTGAAGAGCCGCCGCACGCTGCGCGCTGTGAGCCGGCCGCCGAACCTATTGATGAACAATGCCTCGTCCGCCGTCTGCTTCCCCCGTCGGCGCGCCTCGGCCAACAGTTCGTCCCGGCCGTTCTCAATGTAGCGGCGGAGGGCATTGACGCACGGCTGGCCGATGAGAGCGATGCGCTCCTTGTCGCCCTTGCCGATGACGCGCAGCTCGTGGGTGGCGAAGTCCACGTCGAACACGCCGAGCCCCACGAGCTCTGCCACCCGGACCCCGGAGGCGTACAGCGTCTCGATGATGGCCCGGTCGCGCTGGCCGAAGGGGGTGTCGGGCTCAGGCGCCTCGAGGAACGCCTTGATCTCGTCATCGTAAAGGAAGCGCGGCAATCGCCGGCCGAGCTTCGGTGTCGCGGCGGCGGCGGCCGGGTTGGACTGCACCTTGCCCTCGCGCTCCAGATAGCGGAAGAAGGCCCGGAGGCTGGACAGCTTCCGGGCGACGGACTTGCGCGCATACTGCCCCTGCTGCAGGTGCGCCAGGTAGCGGCGAATGAGCGGGTAGTCCACCGCGCGCCACTTGAAGGCCCCGCCCTCGCCCAGCTCGCCCGCGAGGAACTCGGCGAACAGGTGGATATCGCCCTCGTACGCCCGCAGCGTGCTGTCGGATAGCCGGCGGACGCTGCGCAGGTAGGCGAGGAAGCTGTCAATGTCTCGCACAGCCATGGCACGCCACCGCAGTGGTTAGTGAATAGTGGTCAGTGCAGACGACCCCACTGCCTCAAGAGCCTTCAGGGCTCTCTTGCTATATGCCACTCTCCGGTCCAGCTTGCTCTGCCCGCGCCTCTTCTCGATGAGCGGCAAGAGGCCGAAGTTGGCGTTCATGGGCTGGAAGTTGCGGCGGTCAGCGTTGGCGATGTAGTGCGCGAGCGCGCCGAGCATGGTCTCGTGCGGGAAGGTGAGGGGCTCTTCGTCTCGGATGTGCCGGACGGCGTTGACGCCCGCGACGAGGCCGGAGCCGGCCGACTCCACGTACCCCTCGACGCCGCTGATCTGTCCGGCGAAGAAGATGCGGGGCGCGGCGCGGCACTGGTAGCGCTCGTTGAGCAGGGCGGGGGCGTTGATGTACGTGTTACGATGCACGACGCCGAAGCGGAGGAACTCGGCGCTGCGCAGGGCGGGGATCATGCGGAACACTCGCCTCTGCTCGCCCCAGCGGAGCGAGGTCTGGAAGCCCACCAGGTTGTACATCGTGCGTCCGACATTCTCGGATCGGAGCTGAAGGACGGCGTGGGGCCGCCG
>JASFTE010000593.1:0-3801 GCA_050114035.1 Armatimonadota bacterium
CGGCGCCTTCATGCGGTCGGCGTACACGTGGCCGTAGGCTATGGCGAAGTCGTCGTATGCCGACGCCTCGAACGGGTTCAGCCTGAGCGCCTTACCCAGTGGCGCCAGCGCCCGCCGGTACTCGCGCTTCCGCACCAGGATGTGGCCCGCCGTGGCGCACGCCCTCGCGGCAGCCTCGTCGTCGCCGTACGCTTCGAGCGCTGTCCCCGCCGCGCCATAGTACGAGGCATTGCTGCCGGCCAGATGCGCCGCCGCGCCGTAGTGCCGCGCGGCCTCGGCATGAGCCCCCCGGGCCGACAACCGTTCGCCCGCCGAGAAGTGCTCGGCCGCCTTCCGCGCGAGCCAGTCCGCGCGATCACTGCGCACCTGCGCCGACAGCGCCGGCACGGTGCGCGCCAGCAGGGGGACGTCCTCGTGCACCACGAGCAGGTTCACCAGCGGCCGCTGCGGCCACACCATCGCCTTGCCGTCGAAGTACATGGCGCTGGACGACCCGCCGTCGAGATTCATCGCCTGCACGCAGCCCATCGCGCGCATGGTCTTGGCGAGCTCGGTCAGCGTCACCGCGCGCAGCACGGCCACCAGCAGGAGCTTGTTGTGCCCCGTCACGCCGACGGCCGTCCGCGGCGCCCGCCCCAGCACGTGCGGATCGCGGAAGCCCTCCCGGCCCGCATCCACCGCCACCTCACCGTCCAGCAGCAGCCTGGGACCCGCGCCCAGCACCGTCTCGTACGCGGACCAGTCGGCATACCTGCCCCGTGGCGCGGGCGCGAACCGCACCTCGTTGTACGGCGTGATGCCCATGGTCGTGCCCACGCGCCCGCGGATGCGCGGGCGCCCGTCCACGACGATGTCCCCGACCGGGTAGAATGAGCTGTTGCTGAAGTACGTCCCCGTCACGGCCGCAGTCGGCGCCACGCGGCCCACGAAGTCCCCGAAGGACTCGCGCGCCCGGGGGAAGCCGGTCGCCGTCGCGACGGATACCTTGATGTGGGGATCGTTGAGGTTGACCGTGACGGTGTGCACAGGGACGCCGAGCACCACGCGGGTGTCGTACGCGACGCTGCGCGCGTCATCGGCCGCGGGGATGCCGCTTCCGAGGGCCCAGATCACACACAAAAGGAGCGAGCGCCATGCCGTTCGCCGCAGCATTCCGCTCACCCCTTTCAGCGCGACTGTGTCCGAAGTGACCCCTTTCCCTCACTAGTATCATACCGCAAGGCGTGCCTCCAATAAACGGAAACCTACCACAGTTCGCCGCAACGGGCCTGTCCGTCCCCCTGCCTCAGTCAGCCACCGTCTGCTGCACGCGCACCGACACCGAGCCCACCTGCTCACCCTCGTGCACAAACCGGATCTCCCACGTGCCTGGTGCACTCAGCGGCGGGACCTCCAGGGGGATGCATTGCCGCGCGAGCACCACCGGGCTGCCTGCTTCGCCGGACGGATCCGGTTCCAGCGTCACCTGCGCCTCGTGCTCCATCGTGCCGAGCTGCCACCATTGCACCGACAGCGCCATCTCGCCGCTGCTGCCCATGGCCTCGAAGAAGCACAGCACCTGCGTGTCGAGCCCGAGCCTGAGGACATTCACCGGACCCGTGGGCAGCCCCTCGGCATCGCGGCCCCGGGCGAGAGTGATGTTGCCAAGCTGCCTTGCCGCACCTGCCGCCTCCCCCGGGCCACTCGCTGCTGCTGCCGCCCGAGCCTGCTGGCGGCCCCGCATGTAGTTGACGCCTACGGTCACAAGGGCGCTGGCCAGCAGGGCCAGTACGAAGACGCCGATCATGATCGCCCGCCGCCCCCGCATCTGGTCGCTTGCCGCCTCCAGGCGCGCCCTCTCCATCTGCAGCGCCGCCTCCGCCCGCTGCTCCCGCTCGCGCACGAGCTCCGCCGGCACTCGTGGCGCGGGGCGGCTCTCCTCACGGGCCGGGGCGGCCACCGGGCGGCCGCACTTGCCGCAGAACGCGCTATCCTCCGGGATCTCGGCGCTGCAAGCGTCGCACTTCATGCGATCCACCCCACATCGCACCGCGTGACGGCAATACTGTGACGGCCGGCGCGCCCGCGCCTCCGCCCCGGCCTATCGCACGATCTCCATCGTCGCAGGATAGGACTCGATCTCCGGGCCGATGCGGCCCAGGACACGATAGCGCCCCGGGACGGAGAGCGCCATCCCGGGCACGTTCGCCTCCTGATCCCACGTCTCCGCAAAGTGCGCCAGCGACCCCGGCTCCAGGCGCACCGAGGAGACGACGCTCGCGAAGGCGCGCCCGCGGCTCCACTCCCACACGAGCGTTCCCTCCTCGGTCCGCACGAGCAGCTCATACGGCTGTGTCGAGGGGCGCTGCAAGGTCATGGGCTCGGGAAGCGGATTGCCGAGGGAGAGCGTGATGCGCACCGACTCGCCCGGTTTGTACACGTACTTGTCGGTGCTTATGGTGCACGTCAGCCCCGCGAGCCCGCGGGGCGTGGTCACGGCCGTCGGCTCGATGTACGGCACGCCGCTCCGCGAGATGCGGCACACGCCGGTGACGTGGATGCGACGGCCGTTCTGGCTGCGTGGTGAGAGGGGGATCTCGGAGTCCGGCTGCACGTCGGCGCTGCAGTAGATGTGTCCGGTGGCATCCCGCAGCACCCAGTCGCTGCGCGTCAGGGGCGGGCCGTGCTTCGTGGCGAAGCTGAATGGATCCCCCGCCCAGCCTCGGTACTCACCCTCTATCCGCACGGGCAAGCCATCGTACTGCGGCGGCGCGGCCAGGATGGCGCCAATGGCAACCGTCGCATCCGGCCCCGGCTCCGGCAGCGGCAGGTCCACAAGCAGCGTCTTCTCGCCCGGCTTCCAGCGCACGTCGGCCCCCAGGGCCTCCGCCAGCGATCCCACCGGCGCGAAGATGGTGCTTCCCCGTCGCAGGGGCGCCGCGCGCAGGGGTACCACTCGCCCGTCGGCCCTCGCCATCCCCGCCGCCGGGTCCAGCTCCACCCGTCGCTCGCCCGCGGCGATGCCCACCCGCCTGGTCTCCTCGTCCCAGCGGACCGTCGCCCCCATCTGCTGGAAGAGGTCGCGCACCGGCCCGATGACGTGCCCCTCGTGGATGAATGCCGGCGTGGTTAGTGACACGGGGCGGCCGTTGATGAGGATCGCCACGATGACCACGGCTGCTTTCCCGCCCATTGCTCATCCCCCACGACCACGCCGCCATCAGAGGCCGATGACGGACTGCCCCCGCATGTACGGGCGCAGCACCTCAGGCACTTCCACGGTGCCATCGGCGCGTTGGTACGTTTCCAGGATCGCGGCCAGCGTCCGTCCCGTCGCCAGCCCCGAGCCGTTCATCGTGCACACGAAGCGCGGCCGCTCGCCTTGCTCCGGCCGATACCGGGTGTTGCACCGTCGCGATTGGAATCCGCCGTAGATGCTGCACGAGGACAGCTCGTACCACAAGTCCAGCCCGGGGAAGTAGGCCTCAATGTCGTACGTCTTGTACGAGGAGAACGTGATCTCGCCCGTGCACAGCAGCGAGACGCGGTAGTGCAGACCCAGCCGCTGCGCGATCTCCTCGGCATCGGCCACCAGCTTCTCCAGCTCCTCGTCCTCCTGCTCCTCCGTGCAGAACTTCATGAGCTCCACCTTGTGGAACTGGTGCCGGCGGATCAGGCCCCGCGTCTCCTTGCCCGCCGCGCCCGCCTCCGCGCGGAAGCACGGCGTGTAGGCGGTGTAGCACTTCGGCAGCTCGTCCGCCTCCAGAATCTCGTCCCGGTGCAGATTCGTCAGCGGCACCTCGGCCGTCGGTATCAGGTACA
>JASFTE010000594.1:0-3800 GCA_050114035.1 Armatimonadota bacterium
AAGAACGCCAAGCTCCTGGTGACCAACCGCCAGGGGGGCGGACGGGAGCCCGACATGCCGGCGGCGTGCCTCCTGGAGTACGAGCACGGCAAGGGCAGAATACTGCTCACGTCCATGCGGCTGTTCCGCGCGTACAGCCGCCCCGGCACCGGTATGACCAAGGATGCCGTCATGTGGCTCGTGGAGAACACCGTGAACTACGCGCGGCTGGTCAGGACCGACCAGGCCCCGCCCGTCGAGCCGCTCGTCGTCTTCCCGTGGTGAAGCGCCAGAGGACCGTGTGGCACGGCTTGCTCGCAAGCCGTGCCTACTTGGTCTCCGTGGCTACGCCACAATCTCGTCTATCTTGGCCAGCACCTCATCCGACAGCTCCACCCCGCTGGCGCCGGCATTGTCCTCCACTTGCTCGGGCCGGCTGGCCCCGACGATGGCACTCGTCACGTTCGGCAGCCGCAGGCACCACGCCACCGCGAGCTGCGCCAGCGTCAGCCCCGCCTCTTCCGCCACGGGCTTGAGCTTGTCGGCCTTCTCGATGTTCTCGGGCCTCAGGTACCCCTTGATGAACTGGTTCTGTTTGTCGTCTGCGGCCCGGCTGCCCTCCGGGACCTTCCCGCCGCTGTACTTGCCCGTGAGCACGCCCTGCCCCAGCGGGCTGTATACCACCTGCCCCACACCGAGGTGCTCGGACACTGGAATGACCGCCCGCTCGATCTGTCGCCGCAGGAGGTTGTAGCACGGCTGGTTCGAGACGATGGGGTCGAGCCCCAGCCGCTCGGCGATCCGATGCGCATCCATGATCTGCTCCGCCGACCACTCGCTCACCCCCACGTACAGCACCTTCCCCGCCGTCACCAGGTCATCCAAGGCCCTTAGCGTCTCATCCAGCGGCGTGTCCTCGTCGTACCGGTGACACTGGTACAGGTCCACATAGTCCGCGCCCAGCCGCTGCAGCGACAGGTCGCACTGCTCCATGATATGCTTCCGCGACAGCCCCCGCTGGTTCGGCTTCTCGCCCATGCCGAAGTAGCACTTCGTGGCGAGCACGTACTCATCGCGCGGGAAGTCGGGCAGGATCTTCGACAGGCACTTCTCCGCCTCCCCCGTGGCGTACACGTTGGCCGTGTCGAAGAAGTTGATCCCGACGTCGAACGCCTTGTGGTGGCACTTCCGCGCCGTCTCCAGCTCCACGGCGTTCCCATACGTCAGCCAGCTTCCGAGCCCGATCTCCGAGAGCTGCACCCCGCTCCGCCCGAGTCGTCGGTATTCCATTGGTGTGAATTGCCTCCTTGCTCATCGACGCCCATCCTTGTTCGGCGACGCCCTCATCGCACCTCCTCTTGCCCTTCCCGGTGCTCTCCGTGCTCTCTGTGGTTGTCCGTTGCCTCTACACAAGGAATCCCTCGCCCCGCCCTCGAACCCATCCCCACCATGAGCGAACTACGCGTCGGCATCATCGGACTCGGACTCGGTCGCCGTCGAGCTGCCGGATTCGCCGCCAACGACGCCGCACAGGTCGCCGCCGTCTGTGACATCGACGGGGACAAAGTCAAAGCCGTCCTCGAGGAGCATCCCGGGGCCACCGGCTACGCCGACTGCGGGGACATGCTCAAGTCGGAGAACCTGGACATCGTGGTCGTGGCAACGCCCGACTGGCTGCACCTGGAGCAGGCCCTCGCGGCGCTCGAGAGCGGCTGCCACATCCTCGTTGAGAAGCCCATGGTCACCACGCTCCACGACGCCGCAACGCTCGTGGACGCGGTCGAGAAGAGCGGCCTGCAGTGCATCGTCGGCCAGAACTACCGCCGCACGCCCATCCCCGCCCTCACGAAGCAGCTCATCGAAGACGGCGCCCTCGGGGACGTCTTCCACATCGTCACCGACCACCTGGCCAACAAGCGCGGCCAGTTCGCCCGCTGCCCCTGGTACGCCAGCGCCGAGCACCCCCGCGCCGCCCTCCTCGGCACCGGCATTCACGCCGTGGACATGGTTCGCTGGCTCGGCGGCGAGGTCGAGGAGGCCTTCGGCTACGGCAATCACATGGCCTACCCCGAGTTCCCCGACGACGACTTCACCATCGCCGTCTATCGCCTCAGCACCGGCGCCGTCGGCCGTGCCGTCGTCGCCTATGGCGCCATCATCCCGCCCGGCGCCGGCAGCATGAGGATCACCGTCTACGGCAGCAAGGGGACCGTGAAGGACGGGAAGCTGTTCACCGACGAAGGCGACGGCAAAGAGTGGCGCGACCTACCCCTGCCCGAGCTCAAGGACTCGTTCTGGGCCGAGGTGGACCACTTCATCGAGTGCATCCAAAGCGCTACGACGCCCATCGTGGACGTCCGCGAGGGCGCCCGCAATGTCGCCGCCTGCCTCGCCGCCGTCGAAGCCTCAAAGACCCGTCGCCCGGTCGCCCCGGCGAGGTTCTGATCGCCTCACCGCCTGCCCCGCCGGCCGCCGCGTCGCCCGCCATCCTTGGCGGCCATCTCGAGCTGCCGTATCCGCAGCATCCGCTTCGAGCCCCGCTTCTTCTTGCTCGCCGCCTTTGCCACGGCCGCCTTCTGCTCTTTCGTGAGAATCCCGTCGAGCTTCTTGGCGAGCTCCGCCTTCCCCTTGTCCGTCATCTCTCTCCGCAGCTTCTTGGTCTCTTCTTCGTTGTCTTTCGCGGCGTCGAGCTTGCTCTTGTACTCGGCCACGAGCGCCTTCGCCATTTCGGCGAACGCCGCATTGATCTTCTTAGCCAGCTCCTTCTGCTCGCCCGTCAGAATCGGCGCCGCCTTCCCCGGCAGCTTCCCCTGCGCCGCCCGGACCGTCTTCCGCGCCGCCGCCTTCTGCTCGTCGGCGGCCGTCCGGTTCTGCACTATCTTCTGCGCGGCCACCACCTCCTCCGTCCCCATCACCTCTTGCTGCACCGCCGCGAGCTTCTCCTGCTGCTCGGCGGTCGGCATGAACGCCGCCTCGATGCCCGGCGCCGCGATCTCGATCCCGTTCGGCAGCCCGAGCATCGTCAGCAGCAACAACGCGCCCATCTTGATTGCCATTGTTCATTGCCTCCAGACGACTGACTCTCACTCGTTCTCAAACGCTGGGCATTCGCGGCAGTTCCGCCTCGGGCGGCCCGAATTCCCGATCCCCTACTCGCCCTCCGTGGCCTCCTCAGCAGCCTTCGCCATGGCTGCCCTCTGTTCTTTGGTGAGAATGGCGTCGAGCCGCTTGGCGAACTCGGTCTTTGCCGTCTCAGCGACCTCGCTATCCCGCTCGCCCATCCCGTCTGTGCCGCCCTTCTCCGCCATGACTCCCACGTCGGCAGTGAGCTGCCGGACCGCCGTGTCCGCGTACTCGGCGAGCAGCGTCCGCAACGTGTCGAAGAAGGCGCCGTTGATCTCCTTTGCCAGCTCCTTCTGCTCCGGCGTCAGGATCGGCGCAGCCCTCTCGCGGAGGGCGCTGCCCGCCGCGCTGACCGTCATGCGTGCCGCCCTCTTCTGCTCGTCCGTCGCATCCCCGCTCTCCAGTGTGCTCATGGCGGCCATCAGCGGCTCGGATTCGAACACCGCTCGCCGCATCGCAACGAGCTTCTGCCTCTGCTCCGGTGCGAGCATGAACGCTGCCTCAATGCCGGGCGCCACGTCGCCCACTTCCTCCGGCGGGCCAAGGCCCCTCCACAGCATCAGCAGGCCAATGTCCATCGCCATCATTCTCTGCCTCTCAATCCAGAACTCCCATCCGCACCCGGCTCGATTCCCTGACTACCGCGCGCACGCCTCCACCACCCGCTTCAGCACCCCATCACTCTCCTCACACGGGCT
>JASFTE010000595.1:0-3790 GCA_050114035.1 Armatimonadota bacterium
AGGATAGGGCAGGTCAGCGATGGTGTGGAGCATGAGGTTGCCGCTGTCGAGCACCTGGTAGTCGTGGTCAATGCGGCAGTGGTAGTACCAGACGATGTTGCTCTCCGGGTCAAGCTCGCGCACGCCGGCCTGCTCGATGCGGGAGCGATCGCGAGTGGGGTAGAGCAGATTCCCGTTGGGCAGCAGGCGGCAGAAGGACTGCAGCGCCGTCTTCATGTGCCATCGGTGGACGGGGTTGCCCTCCATGTCGATGAGGTAGATCTTCCCGGTGCCGTCGTCGGTGAGCGACGGGTCCTCGTAGCTGGTGCAGAACAGCGTGTAGCCTGTGTAGCACTTGTCTGGCCTGTGGATCGTGACGCCCGTCTGCATCTTCGTGCGCCCCTTCTGTGCCAGAACTCGCGGCGCCGCGAGGCCCCCAAGGGCCACGACGGCCAGGATGCCGCCGAGCCCGAGGGCGCGCGCCCAGCCATCTCGACGCGAATCGCTATGCGGCCTCATGGGTCCCCTCCGGGTGCAGGCTCGGAGCGGTTTTCCTGAGGCTGCGCTGGAGTTCCTTCCTCCGCCCTCCGGGGATCACGCATCACGTCTGCCCTTGGCAGAGGTCGCCGCCAACACGCCGGCGAAAGCCCGGCGCACCGCAGGGGGCGCTCCGCCACATCGGAAGGGGTCGAGCCTTGAAGATCACTGACGTGAAGACGTTCATCGTGGGCAATCCGTGGAAGAACTGGGTGTTCGTGAAGCTGTACACCGACGAGGGCATCACGGGGGTGGGCGAGGCGACGGGGGGACATCATGCCAAGCCGACGGAGGCGGAGGTGCACGAGCTCGGACGCTTCTATATGGGCATGGACCCGCGGCATCCGACGCGCATCTACGAGCGGATGCATAAGGGACTCTTCTTCCGGTCGAGCAACGCCGCCAACGCCGTCGAGACGGCGTGCTGGGATGTGCTCGCGAAGAGTCTCAACGTGCCGCTGTGGCAGCTCTTCGGAGGGAAGATGCACGACCGGCTGCGCGTGTACGCCAATGCCTGGTACAAGGGCCCGCGCGATCCCGGCTTCTTCCGGGAGAGGGCGGCCGAGGTCGCCGGGATGGGCTACACGGCGCTGAAGTTCGACCCCTTCGGCTCAGCGCACCGTACGCTGAGTGCCGAGGAGCAGAGGCTGTCCGTGAGCCTCGTGGCCGCCGTGCGGGAGGGCGTCGGGGATGACGTGGACATCCTCGTGGAGGGGCACGACCGGTTCGGCGTCAGTACGGCCATCAGTATCGGGAAGCGGATCGCGGAGTACCGGCCGATGTGGTTCGAGACGCCGGTGCGCTCCACTGACATTCCGGCCCTGGTCGCGGTGGCCCGGGCGATAGACGTGCCGGTGGCCGCCGGGGAGATGCTCGAGCAGATTGGCCAGTTCGCCGAGCTGCTCGAGCCGCGCGTGGTGAACATCGTGCAGGCGGAGCCGCTCAGCCTCGGCATTGGCACGACCCGGCAAGCCTGCGCACTCGCGTACGCGTACGGGGCCGTCGTGGCGCTGCATCAGGCGCAGAGCCCGCTCGCGACAGCGATCTGCGCGCATCTGCACGCGGCGCTGCCGAACTTCCTTATCCAGGAGTGCTTCGACGACTTCCTCGAGCCGTGGGCGCGCGACTGCGTGCCCGGCGTGCCCGTGCCGGAGGATGGGTACATTGATGTGCCGGATGCCCCGGGCCTCGGCGTGGACCTGGATGAGGCCGAGATCGCGAAGCACCCGTATCAGCCGGACGCGTTCATTCGGCTGTTTGAGGATGGGTGGGAGAGTCGCATCAGGTAGGCGCGCTCACCACCGCAGATACCGGTACGGGTCATCGTACGGTCTCGGCACGTCGAGGTACAGGCCGTGCGCGTATCGCACGCTGTCCAGCGGGAGGTAGGCGGCGACGTTCTCCAGGCGCTTCTTCTGACGGGGATCCCCGGCTGGTTTCATCCCGCCCCTCGTCCCCCAGGTCTCGGTCTTGAAGGCCAGGACGTTTCCGGCGCGTCGCAGGAGACCTTTCGGGATCTCGTATCTCCGCACCGTGGTCCGGGCTTTCCCCATGGGCACCTCCGGCGCTGCCATGCTGCCGATGGGCGTCCCGTTCAGGTAGGTCCAGTCGCCGTCGTGCACCGGGCCCAGCACGACCGTGACGTCCCCCGCGACCATGTCCGCCGGCACGTCGAACTCCAGCCGATGGAAGAAGAACCAGGCCCGCGTTGCCAGGATGTCCTCGTACTGCGTATCCCACATGCCGGGGATGCGGATGGGGCGCCACTGCGTGTCGTCAAAGCCAGGCGACTCCCAGCCCTCGGGCGGATCTTCACGGGAGGCCCGGGTGAGCGGGAGGCCCTTCCAGCGAGTGGAGAGCACGTGCTCCGTGTCCCCGCTCTCCAGCCACACGGCCTCGGCCAGATCCTGCAGTGATTCTCCGTCCACGGCGGGCCTCTCAAACCGCGCCAGCAGCGGCGTGGAGGCCGCGGCGCCCATGTTGGCCAGGAGCCGCGTCAGGAGGAAGCTGGTGTGCCGGAAGGTGGGCTTGACGTTGTGGGCGGTGTGGTCCAGGTGCCACGCCGCCCCATTACGGGCCAGGTAGTCAAACTGCCACGGCGCCAACTGGCAGAACACGACGTTCGCATCGTTCGCCGTCGCGAGGACGCCGTCACCGATGGGCGTGGCCCCACGCGACACCAGTGGCAGCTCGCGCGGATCGCGGATGTGCACATCAGCGGGCCCGACGCCCGCCAGCAGGCTGCCGGCGCGAGCAGGCTCGAGATACGCCGAGATATGCTCGGCCTTCTCCGTCGTGACCTCGAACGGCAAGAACGCGTTGGCTTGCTCCTCATCCAGCCCGATGGCAAGCAGATTGCCTCCCGCTGCCAGCCATGTGCGGATGGCGGCCGAGTGGGTGGCCAGCTCCTGTCCGCCGCCGGGACCGACGACGAGGACCTGATCTGCCGCCAGAGCGCCGCCGCTGTAGCCGGCGAGGGACAGCCCGGTGCTTTCCAGGTGCGCCTTGCCGGCAGGATCACCCACGTAGAGCGCCCGGCGGCGTGGCGTCGCTTCCCACGAGGACACGTGCTCCAGGATGTTGCCGACCAGTCGGGTCGAGGCCGGATCATCCTCCGTCCGTCCGGTTACGTCCATCTGGCAGAAGAGGATCATCCCTTCGCCATCGCGGTACTCCATGAGCGGACTGTACTCGAGGCCGAATCCGCCGTCACACAGGGGCAGGAAGTCGCCGCACGCGGGCTTCTCGAGCAGCAGCGACGCCACGCTGCCGTAGCACCCGCAGCGCCACGCCCGCTTCATCCGGAGGCCGGCCCACGTGCCATAGGCGGGGGCCTTCGGATTGATGAATGGCTGCTCGAGCCGCGGCGGGACGGTCGTGCCTTCCCCGCGCCAGTTCCGCAGGTTCTCCGCGGTGAGGCCGCGCAGCGCCGGGTGGTCGGCAACGCGCGGGAACACGCGCCGCAGACAATACTCCTGCACGCGAAAGCCGAGCCGCCTCTCCAATGTCGCCTTGGTCTGCTCGAACACGACGACCTTGAGGCCATCACGGACGCGCGAGATGTCCGGCCCCGGGCCGAAGGGCGTCAGGGCTCCCTTGCCTATGATGATCACGTCGAAGCCGGAGAGATCCGCATCGGCGGAGACCCCATCGAACGCTACGCCCAGCTCGGTCAGGAGCTTCTCCGTCTCGCCCTTGGGGTCGAGCAGAGCTACCTTCCCCTCGACCGTGGGCTTCGCGGGACTCTCCATGACGTCAAGGGTGAACGAGTCGC
>JASFTE010000596.1:0-3777 GCA_050114035.1 Armatimonadota bacterium
CTTGTTGACACCCTCCTCCGAATCTGGTAGCATGAAATCACGCTAGCCGCCCTTCCGTAGGGCGGCTATGTCTGTCACTTTGGCAGCAGCAAGCCGAAGGCTCAGGGCAAGCTTGTAGCTCAGGGCGAGCCGGTAGCTCAGTTGGTAGAGCATCGGACTTTTAATCCGAGGGTCGCAGGTTCGATCCCTGCCCGGCTCACTGAGACTTCCCGTGAGACTTCGACAAGGCGAAATCTCACGCGAAGTCTCTCGGCCCCGTCGTCTAGGCTGGTCCAGGACACCGCTCTTTCAAGGCGGCGACACGGGTTCGAATCCCGTCGGGGCTACCAGTTCACACATACGCCGGGGACGAGGCATCACATAGACGCCGTGCGACGGGCGGATAGCTCAGCTGGGACGAGCGCCTGCCTTACAAGCAGGAGGTCGCAGGTTCGATCCCTGCTCCGCCCACTCGCCTGCACTGCCGGGATAGCTCAGTTGGTAGAGCACTGGATTGAAAATCCAGGTGTCCCCAGTTCAACTCTGGGTCCCGGCACCACAGTGCCAGACTTGCGCTGCGACACGTTCACGATACACGGAGCCGGGGTAGCTCAACGGCAGAGCAGCTGAATCGTAATCAGCCGGTTGTCCGTTCGAATCGGACCCCCGGCTCCACTTGGTTACCTGTGTTACCGACTGTGGTATCCTAGAGGCGTAGGCTCGCTCGACCACCAGTAGCAGCAGCTGCGCCGGGTACCGCGGTCGGAGACGCCGCAGTGCGAGAGCCGCCGACGGCACGCCCGGTCGCAAGGGGCGACACTTCCGTGTCCATCACAAAGGTCGTCATCCCCGCCGCAGGCCTCGGGACGCGTCTGTTTCCCGCCACCAAGTCCCAGCCCAAGGAAATGCTCCCTCTGGGCCGCAAGCCCATGATCCAGCTCGTCGTTGAGGAGATGCGCCAGGCGGGCCTGTGGAAGGTACTCGTCATCACCGGGCAGAAGAAGCGCGCCATCGAGGACCACTTCGACGCCACCGACGGGGAGATATTCACTCCCGAGGAGGCCGAGCCGGATGGCCCCCTACCGCAGTTCTTCTTCCGCCGCCAGGCCGCACAGCGCGGCCTTGGGGACGCCGTGCGCCACGCCAAGGAGTTCACCGGCAATCAGCCCTTCGCCGTTGCCCTGGGCGACTGCATAATTGACGGCAACGGCCCGGCCCCGCTGATGCGCCGGCTGCTCGAGGCGCACTGCAGCGCCGGCGCGGCAGCCACCATTGCCGTGCAGCAGGTGGCGCCGGAGGCGGTCAACTCCTACGGCGTCGTGGCCCCCGACGGCGAGCCCGGCCCCGCCTTCCCCATCCGGGACATCGTGGAGAAGCCCGCCCCGCAGAGCGCCCCCAGCAATCTCGCCGTGGCGGCCCGGTATGCCTTCGAGCCGGCAATCTATGACTTCCTCGACCGCACCACGCCCGGACACGGGGGCGAGATCCAGCTCACCGACGCCATCAGGCTAATGCTCCGCGAGGGGCTGCCGGTGTACTGCGTTGCGCTGGCCCCCGGAGAGCGTCGCCTCGACATCGGCAGCTTCAAGCTGTACGCGGAGGCCTTCTTCGCCATGATGCTGCGCGACCCGGAGCTCGGCCACGAGCTCCGCGACTACGTTCGCGGTCTGGTTGACGACACCCAGTAGCCACGTCTCAGGCACAGTCAAAGGCAGGCGGTCAGGATGATAGCGGTGCAAGAGCTTACCGGCAAGTCAGTCGTCTCGACAGCCGAGGGCAAGGTGCTCGGCAAGATCAGGCAGTGCGTGTGCCATCTGGCCATGGGCGAGGTCGTCGGCCTGCTGGTGGACGCCAGCGACCGGCTCCTGGGCGAGAAGGCCATTGCCGGCAAGGACATCGGCGTCATCGGCGAGGATGCTGTACTCGTAGCCAGCGAGAAGCTGCTCGTGGACGTCGCCGATGTGAAGGGCATGGGCGACCTCGTGCGGCCCGAGGAAGCCGATCCAATGACCGTCTTCACCACGGGCGGCCGCCGGCTCGGCTCCGTCGGGCGCATCATGATCGACAGGAAGCAGAAGGCAGTGGTCTGCTTCGAGCTCACCGAGGGCCCCCTGCGCGACCTGGCCGAGGGGCCGTCCATGATGCCCATCGTCGAGGGCATCGTCCACGGCGAAGACAGCATCCTCGTGCCCCCGGACGCAGCGGAGAAGGTGGCTGCGGGCGAGGGGGCGATCACGCGCATGTGGCGCGGTGTCAGCCAGCGGCTGACCCAGCTCGCGCGCGAGCACGCCGCCGCGCAGCCGGCTCCGAAGGGGCCGAAGAAAGCCGTCGAGGCGCAAGCCGCCAAGCCCAAGAAGAAGGCGAAGAAGGCCGCCGCGAAGCCGAAGAAGAAGCCCGCGAAGGCGAAGCCCAAGAAGAAGGTCGCGAGGAAGAAAGCGCGAAAGCGCGCCTGATGACGGTGCGGCGGGCCTGCCCGGGCACGAAGTCCCATCTGCCAGTGGCACAGTGCCTCACGCTCGGAGCCGTCTCAGCGGCTCCGTTTCTCTGCGTCGCGGCCCCCCTACGCTCCACGGCATAGCTCGGAGAAGCGGCAGACCAATGGCTCCAGCGGACACATGTGACAATCCCCCGCCATCGCTCTCTGTCGTCGTTCCCGTGTTCAACGAGAGGGACAGCCTCATTCCGCTCCACGAGGAGATCAGCGCCGTGCTCGACGAGCTCGGACGCGACGCCGAGATCATCCTCGTGGACGACGGGAGCACTGACGGGAGCGTTGAGGTGCTGCAGCGTCTCCCGCAGTCGGATCCCCGCGTCAAGGTCATCGTCCTCCGCCGCAACTTCGGGCAGACCGCTGCACTGGCCGCCGGGTTCAACGAGGCCCGCGGCGGTCTCGTCATCATCATGGACGCCGACCTGCAGAACGACCCGGCCGACATCTCCCTGCTCCTGGAGAAGCACGCCGAGGGCTACGACGTCGTCAGCGGCTGGCGCAAGGACCGCAAGGACCGTTGGCTGACCCGTCGAGTCCCGTCGCGCGTGGCCAACTACATTATCTCTCTGGTCACCGGCGTCCGCCTCCACGACTACGGCTGTGCCCTGAAGCTGTACACCCGCGAGATACTCGACGAGTTGAGCCTGTATGGCGAGATGCATCGCTTCATCCCGGCTCTGGCAAGCTGGGTCGGCGCCAACATCACCGAAATCGTCGTCAGCCACCGGCCACGCCGGTTCGGCAAGAGCAAGTACAACATCGCGCGCACGGTGCGCGTAATCCTCGACCTGCTCACCGTGAAGTTCCTGCTCCACTACTCCACGAAGCCCCTGCACATCTTCGGCCGCTGGGGGCTGCTGGCCGGCTTCGCCGGGTTCGCCCTCGCGGCGTATCTCTCGGTGACGAAGATCTTCTTCGGCGCGCAGCTCGCCGAGCGGCCCGCTCTCATGCTGGCAGTGCTGCTCATGGTCGGCGGCCTGCAGCTCATCACCATGGGGCTGCTGGCCGAGCTCCAGGTCCGCGTGCTGCACGAGGCCCGGGGCACGCCCGGCTATGTCGTGAGGAGGGTGCTGGGCAAAGGCCTGGGGGACGAAGACGCCGACCTGGAGAGAAGTGACACGGTGTGAGCGCTCCGGAGGACTTGCGTCGGCTCCCGGACGCCGAGGTGCTGACGGGCGAGCCGATGTCCCGCCACACCTCCTTCCGCATCGGCGGCCCGGCGGACATCCTCGTCCTTCCGCGCACCAGTGACGCCGTGCGCGCCGCCGTTCGGATTGCCGCCGGGCACAAGCTGCCCATCCACATCC
>JASFTE010000597.1:0-3777 GCA_050114035.1 Armatimonadota bacterium
GGCACCATCATGATCGGCTTTCTCCAGATCCCCCCGGTGGCCATCGCCCTGCTCTTCGTGGTCGTCGTCGCCAACCGCATCGCGGGCCGGCTCTGGGCGAGGGCGCGGCTGGCGCCGGCGGAGCTGGCCGTCGTGTACGTCATGATGCTGCTGGCGGCCATGATCACCTCGCGCGGCCTCGCCGAGGACATCTACCCGGTCCAGGCGGGCCTGAACTACTACGCCACGCCGGCCAACCACTGGCAGAGCCTGTTCTTCGAGAACATCAAGCCCTCCCTCGTCCCGTGGGACCCGGCCGGGGAGCCGGTGCAGGGCATCGTGAGGGACTACTACGAGGGCCTGCCGGCGGGCGACAGCGTGCCGTGGGTGGCGTGGCTGCGGTCGACCGGGATGTGGCTGGTGCTCATCGGCTTCGTGTACACGGCATTCATGGGCATGGCGGCGGTGGTGTACCGGCTGTGGGCCGACGAGGAGCACCTGTCCTTCCCGCTGACGCGGCTGCCGCTGGAGCTCATCACGGAGCCGGCCGACGCGACCCACTTCCTGCGCAACAAGCTCACGTGGATCGGCTTCTCGCTGCCGGTGGCCTACTTCGGGCTCAACGGTCTGCACCAGATCTGGCCGCAGCTCCCGGAGATCACGACCTTCTATCGCGTGCGGTTCGATCAGCTCCCCTGGACCGGGATGAACTACACGGTGATGTGGTTCTCACTGGCGGGGGTCGGGTTCTTCTACCTGCTGTCGTCGGAGATGATCTTCAGCCTGTGGTTCTTCTTCCTGTTCGCCCGCATGCGGGAGGTGATCGCCACGGCGCTGGCCGGGCCGCAGCCCCGGGCGCCGCACGCGGGGTCGGCGCTGTTCATCGGCGACGAGACGACCGGGATCTGCTTCACGCTGGTGGGGCTCATGGTCTACACGGCGTGGGCGCGGGTGCGGGACATCTGGCGCGAGCAGGCGCGGCAGCGCGCGGAGCAGTCGTCCTCTCCCATCACCGACACGGACGTCATGCTCCCCTTCCGCACGGCGGCGCTCCTGGTGGGGCTCGGCGTCGTGGGGATCCTCGGCTGGTGGTACTGGGCCGGGGGCAGCGTCGTGGTGGCGCTGGTGGAGTTCGGCATCTACATGTTCGTCCAGGCCATCATCATGGCCCGGGCGACATCGGACGCGGGCACGCCGATGACGGAGGGCTCGTTCACGCCGCTCGACGTATGGGGCCTGTTCCGGCGCCGGGGCAGGCTCGGCCCGGCGAACCTGACGCTGCTGGCGTTCAGCAACGCCCTGTTCAGCCGCGACCTGCGGGGCATCACGCTCACGGGGATGCTGGACGCCCAGAGCCTCGCTGACGGCGTGAAGCTCCGGCGGCGGAAGATGCCCGCGGTCATCATCGTGGCGCTCATCTTCGCGGTCCTGGTCTCGGGGTGCGTGCACCTGGCGGTCACGTACAACCGGGGCGGCGTGACGATGTACAGCTACGTGTACCGGAGCAACAGCATCGCCTTCTGGCGGCAGCACGCGCCGCTGATGGAGGGGGTCGAGGAGTACCGGCCCACGCGGCTGTTGTGGTTCGGCGTGGGGGTACTGTTCTGCCTGTTCCTGGGGACGATGCGCCGCCTGTACGTCTGGTGGCCGCTGCATCCGCTGGGGGCGGCGCTGTCGGTCACGTGGATCATGTGCGTGTTCTGGTTCCCGGCGCTCGTGGCCTGGCTCATCAAGACGGCCATCACGCGCTACGGGGGCCTCAAGAGCTACACGCGGCTGCGCCCCCTCTTCCTGGGCCTCATCTTCGGGGAGTTCGTGATGGCGGTGTTCTGGACGATCATCTCGTTCATCTTCCAGACGACGGCGCCGAGATTCCCGTGGCCGTAGCGCGCCGTCACGAGAGCACCTCCGAGCCCCCGAAGAAGAGCCCGATAGTCGATAGGCCCCCCACCGGCAAGACGGCAGCTAACGCTATGAGGAGCACGGGGGCCACTCGTGGGTTACAACGCTCGGTTGGGCGAGGAGGCACGTGGGCGTGCAGCGATGGAGTCTGGCGGCTGAGTGGGCTGCTGGGGCCGTAGGGAGGTGGCCGGGGCGCATCGCGCTGCTTCTGCTAGCGCCCGCCGTGACGGTGGCGGCTGAGCATCCCGCCGAGGTAGACAGCGCAACGGACGTCGGTCGCTTGTGTCTGAACATTCTGCGCTGTCCGTACATCACTAATATTGGGTTCGGGAACTGGGAGGCGGTTGATGTGACTGGCACGCATGGACGATGTGTCGTATATCTCGTCGTAGCCGCTGTCGCAGTCGGAGCTGGGTTCATGACGTCGGCCGGCCCCGCGTCGGCGCAAGGCATGACGTTCGACTTCATGGACACGCCACTGTCCCAGGTGATGACATCCCTGAAGCTCGCGAAGCCGGGTTTCAACTACACTCTGGCTCAGGACCTGGGCGATGCGTTGGTCAATGTGTCTCTGGAGGGCGTCTCCTTCGACGCGGCCCTGCGCATCATTCTCGAGAGCGTGGGGGCCACCTACAAGATCGACGGCGGCGTGTATCGGGTCGAGCCGAAGGCGGCACCCCCGGCGCCGACGGTCGCGGCCGTCACGCGCACACCGCTGCGCGGCGGAGCACCGGGGCCGGTTCGTGCCCCAGCGGTAGCGAGCACCGGGGCAGGTGCGGTCGGTGAGGACACGGAGCCTGAGCGAGTCGTCAAGATCATGGGCACCAAGCACATAGACCCGGCCGACGTGGCTATGCTGTTCGGCGGGTATCCGCTCTTCGGTGAGATGTCGCTGCTGATGAGTGGGGGGGGCGGGGTGCGTGGTGGTAGCCGTGGCGGTCATCGCGGCGGCGGGTATGACGGTGGTGGTTATGGCAGTAGCAGGTATGGCGGCAGTAGGTATGGCGGCGGCGGGTATGACGGTGGTGGCTTTGGCGCCCGTCGCAGCTCTGGCGGCGGCGGAGCCGGCGGGAGTCGCAGCTTTGGCGGCCGTCCCAGCTCTGGCGGCGGGTCCGGCGGCGGTGGTGGGTTTGGCTAGTGGTGCTTCAGCGCGGGACGGCGCGGCATGGGCCGTGCGCAAGTAGCTAAGGACGCAGCAAGCTGGCGCGCCTGCTGGCCGACGTGGCCCAGTCCCAGCAGCTCGCCTGCTGGGTGGCAACGGATAGCGCGAAGGCGGGAGCCGTGCCGTCGTGCCGACCGTGCTGCAGAGCCACTCCAGGGCGAGTAGGCAGACCTATCGGGTCTACCAGCAATGGCTATCGGCGCAGCTCGCCGGGGTCTTCGGCGTAGGGGCTGCTGGTGACGACGAGGCGGTCGAGGCGCGCCAGGCGCTCGCGGGAGGAGATCGTGAGCGTGTGGCGTCCCCTCGAGAGGCTGAAGCGGCAGGGGTACTCCTCGTCGCGGGCGTTGAGCAGCACCCAGGTCCAGCGGTCCACGCCCACGCGCACCTGCGGGTGCTGGGCGGCGTTCAGGCCACGGCCGAGAACCTGCAGGCCGCCATTGACGGGGAGGGCTCGGAGTTCAGGGACATGTACCCAAAGATGGTGGCGGAGGCGGAGGCCGAGGGGAACACCCCGGCGACGTTCTCGTTCAAGCACGCTCTGGCAGTGGAGGAGATCCACCACGGTCTGTACAGCGGGGCGCTGGAGGCAGTGCAGGCGGGGAATGACCTGCCCGCGGCGCGGATGTTCGTGTGCGGCGTCTGCGGCAATACGGTGAACGACGAAGCTCCGGGTACCTGCCCGGTCTGCGGCGCTGCGAAGGACCAGTTCTTCGAGGTGGAGTAGGAAGGCGGCT
>JASFTE010000598.1:0-3775 GCA_050114035.1 Armatimonadota bacterium
GCCGACGTACGTGAAGGGATCGCTCTCCTCGGCCCACTTGAAGATGCTCGTTGAGACCTCGAGGGGCTCCTCGAGCACACCGCGGCAGTAGATGGGATGGCCCAGGTCCTTGCTGAGCTCCTTGAATACTCGCAGGTGGTCGGGATCGTACCGCTTGTGCATATCGACGCCGAGGATGAGGCCGTTGTTCTCGGCAAGCGCGATCATCTCGTCCGCCTCGTCCATGTGCAGACACATGGGCTTCTCCGTGATGGCATGTACTCCGTTGCGCAGGGCCTCGAGCACGGGCGGCGTGTGGAGTGGGTCGGGCGTGGCGACGACGATGAGGTCGAGGTCGGGGTGCTCGGCGACGATGTCCACCCAGGTGGTGTCGCCCACGTAGGCCTTGGGCATCTGGCCCGTGAGCTCCTGGCTCTCCGTCACGGCGCGCTGCGCCGCCTCGGGGAGCTTCTCGCCGATGGCGACGACCTCGAACTTGACGTCGTGGTACTCGGGGGCGTAGTCGTCAAGCCCGACGCGGCCGAGGTATGGTGAGATGCCGTTGCGCTGCAGATCGTGGAGCGTGCCGGCCACGACATCGCTGCCGAACATGCCGTAGCCGATGTGGGCGATGCGGATGACTCGCTCGGACATTGCCGTACCTCCGTATCACTGAATCCCGTAGCGCGATGGTTCGCGCATCGCGTCGTGTGACGGGCGAATCGCGCGCTACTTCCAGCCCCTCGCGGCGAATCCCTCTGGCGCGCAGGCTTGACAGGGGCGGCGCAGCTGGTAGGCTGGCGGCGCTGTACCGTGACGGCCACTGTTGGGTGCACAGCCCGGAGGAACTGATCATGCGACGCATCGGGACTCGATCGGTCACAGCCCTGATCGTGGGAGGGACGCTCATGGCCAGCGCCCACGCACAAGCCAACAGGATCCACTCGGTGAAGATGCCCGCAACGAACTCGACGAACAGCTTCTACGTCTCGAACCGCCCCCCGCTGCTGCCCAGTCCTCTGATCAAGCTGCCCATCGGGGCCATCACGCCGAGGGGCTGGCTGCGGCACATGCTGGAGCTGGAGGCCGACGGGCTGACCGGGCGTCTGCCGGAGCTGAGTCAGTGGTGCAAGGCCGAGGGGAACGCATGGCTCAGCCCCGAGGGGGAGGGACACAGTCACTGGGAGGAGCTGCCGTACTGGCTGAAGGGCTTCGGGGATCTCGGGTACGTGCTGGAGGATGAGCGGATCATGAAGGAGGCGCGCCGGTGGATTGAGGCGACGCTGGCGAGCCAGGAGGCGGACGGGTACTTCGGCCCGCGGGAGAACAAGCGCAACAACGATGCGTGGCCCAACATGATCATGCTGAACGCGCTGCAGTCGTTCCACGAGGCGGCGGGCGACGAGCGCGTGCTGCCGCTGATGACGAAGTACTTCCGGTACCAGATGAGCATCCCGGCCGAGAAGCTGTTCCGCACGGAGGCGCGGCGGGGCTGGTGGCAGATGATGAGGGCGGCGGACAACCTGGAGAGCGTGTACTGGCTGTACAACCGCACGGGCGACGAGTGGCTGCTGGATCTGGCCAAACGGATCCACGAGGCCACGGCGGACTGGACGGGAGGGATTGCCAGTTGGCACGGAGTGAACATCGCGCAGTGCTTCCGGGGGCCGGGGGAGTACTACATGCAGGCGCAGGATCCGGCGTTCCTGCAGGCTGCCGAGCGCAACTACCAGACGGTAAGGGATCAATACGGGCAGGTACCCGGCGGGATGTACGGCGCCGATGAGAACTGCCGCCCCGGCTACCACGGCCCGCGCCAGGCGGCCGAGTCGTGCTCGATGGTGGAGTTCATGCACAGCTTCGAGATGCTTACGAAGATCACGGGCGACCCACTGTGGGCGGATCGGTGCGAGGAAGTGGCATTCAACTCCTTCCCGGCCTCGCAGCCGCCGGATCTCAAGGGACTGCACTACCTGACGGCGCCGAACATGGTGCAGCTCGACAGCGAGAACAAGAGTCCGGGGCTGCAGAACCGGGGCTGCATGCTCGCCTATGATCCACACCGATACCGATGCTGCCAGCACAACATCTCCCACGGGTGGCCGTACTATGCCGAGGAGCTGTGGCTGGCGACTCCGGACGATGGGCTGTGTGCGTCGCTGTACGCGGCGAGCGAGGTGGAGGCGAAGGTGGGCGACGGCACGACGGTGCGGATCGCGGCGGAGACGGAGTACCCGTTCGAGGAGACGGTCAGGCTGAAGCTCTCGGCGGCGGAGAAGGTGCGCTTCCCGCTGTACCTGCGGGTCCCAGGATGGTGCGAGGGGGCGAAGGTCGGTGTGAACGGGGAGGCAGCGGAGGTTCAGCCCGAGCCGGTGTCCTACGTGGTCATCGAGCGCGAGTGGACGGACGGGGACGAGGTGACACTGCAACTGCCGATGCGGGTCGCGGTGAAGGTGTGGGCGAGGAACAGCAACGCGGTGTCCGTTAGCCGGGGGCCGCTGACGTACTCGCTGGAGATCGGCGAGAGATGGGAGCGATTCGGGGGCACGGATGACTGGCCGGCGCAGGAAGTGTATCCGACGACACCGTGGAACTACGGGCTGGTGCTGGAGGACGATGATGCGGGGGCGTCATTCGAGGTGCTTGAGAAGGACGGTCCCGTGCCAGACCAGCCGTTCACGGTGGATGCGGCGCCCATTGAGCTGCGTGCCCGGGCGCGGAAGATACCCGGGTGGACCCTGGAGGGCGGGCTCGTGGGGAAGCTGCAGATGAGTCCGGCGAGGTCAACGGAGCCTACTGAGAGGGTCACGCTGATTCCCATGGGCTGCGCGCGGCTGCGGATCAGCTCGTTCCCCACGGTCAGCGACGCCCCCACAGCCCACGAATGGAAGGCGCCGCCGGAGCCGCCGGTGTCAGCGTCGCACTGCAACCCGGGCGACACGGTGCTGGCGCTCAACGACGGCCGGCTGCCGAAGAACTCGAACGACCACAGCATCCCGCGGATGACGTGGTGGAGCCATCTCGGCACGAAGGAGTGGGTGGGCTGGAAGTTCCCGGAGCCGCGCACGGTGTCGTGGGGCGATGTGTACTGGTTCGACGATACGGGGCAAGGGCAGTGCCGCGTGCCGGCGTCGTGGCGGGTGCTGTGGAAGGACGGCGATGCGTGGCGGCCGGTGGAGGCTGCATCGGCGTACGGCACGGAGCGGGACACGTTCAACAAGGTGACGTTTCGGGCGGTCACGACGCAGGAACTGCGGCTGGAGGTGCAGCTCCAGGAGGGGTTCTCGGGCGGGATACTGGAGTGGCGGGTGGGAGAGTAGCGCCGTCAGTCGGGCGCAAGTCTGACCACCCGCACGAAGCTGATGACGGCGTCACTTTCGGCGGCCCGGATCTCGAAGTCGAAGTCGAGGTCCTTGGCGGGGAACACCGCATCGCTCAGGAAGAACGTGGCGGTCCGGATCTTGTCCGTCCCCTGGCACTGAATCGTCCGCGTCGATTCCCCGTCGGGCGTCCTGTAGGCGAGCGTCCACGCGCCCTTTGAGACGTCGTGATAGGTGACTTTGACGGCCACCTTGTGCGGGCCGCCGGAGAGGAAGCGGTCATCGACGGCGAAGCCGATGCGGTCGCTGCCGGAGGCGAGGTCGGTGCGGCGGGCGGTGAAGTCGTACTTCTGGTCGGGCGGCGAGGGGTACATGGACTCGTGGTGGGGCACTCTGGCCGCCGGGACGGTGCGATAGCCGTCGCGGTCCCTCTGGTACAGCCATCGCTCGAAGTTCTTCACGGGCCCGCGGACGCC
>JASFTE010000599.1:0-3750 GCA_050114035.1 Armatimonadota bacterium
GCCAGCATCCCACCCGGGCGCAGCCTCGTTGTGCTGAACAAGAGCGACCTGCCGCGGGCGCTGCCACAGGAGGATCTCGCCGACGCCCGCGGGGACGTGCGGGTGGTTGAGACCTCAGCGACGGAGCGCACCGGGCTCGACGAGCTGGAGGACGCCATCACTGAGCTGGTACTCCGCGGCGCCGTGCTGCGCAGCGATGGGGTCGTAGTCACCAACGTGCGGCACAGGGACGCCCTCATCAGAGGCGCGGAGGGCATGCGGCGCGCCCTGACCGCCATGGACGAGGGGCTCTCGGAGGAGTTCATCGCGAGCGACCTGCGCGGGGCTCTCGATGCGGTGGGCGAGATCGTGGGGGAGACGCTCACGGAGGACATCATCGAGCGGATCTTCGCCACCTTCTGCATTGGCAAATAGCAGGACGACGCCGGGCCGGCGCTGCATGTCGCCATTGGCCGTGTGGGCGTTGGGGGAACAAAGCGTGTGCAACCGACGCTCTGGGAGTGAAAGGGCGCTGGGAGAAGAAGCCGATCGGGATATCGAGCCGAAGCGTCACGAGTTCCGGGCCACGGCCTACGTGCGCTGGGCGCTGCAGGGCGCGGTCCTGGCCATCGCCGGCGGCATCTCCGTGGGGGCCGCTGTGCCGCTGTTCAAGGGCCTGAGCCTCCTGTTCCTGCCGACGTCGGGGATCCTGGTCCTCATCGCGGGGCTCGTCGCCTGGAACTTCTGCTTCAGCCATCCGACGCGCATTACCATCGTGCCGGATGCGCTCTTCGTGCGCGTGTGGATGATCGAGATACCGGTGCAGTGGAGTGCCATCGCATGCGTGGTGCGGCGCGAGGCGAGTCGGGCCATGGGGGAGACGTGCTGGATGGCCATGTATCCGCGCAGCGAAGACGTGGCGTCGATCATCACTCGCCGGCCCATCTGGACGGGCAGCAGCATCACGTTCGCCAAGCATACGATGCCGCGATACGACGAGCTCATGGACTTGCTCGAGGAGCGCCTGCCCAATAGGGTGCAGTCCCCGGAATGATAGGTACACCACCTTTGGCTCCCCTCAATGACGGCGACGCCGTGCTGTGTGACTTCGACGGCACGATAACGCTCGAGGACACGGGCGTGGCCACAATGCGGGCGTTCGCCCCGCCCGAGTGGTGGGACATCGAGCTGGCATGGCGGCGGGGGGAGATCAGCTCGATGGAGTGCCTCTCGCGGCAGTTCGGGATGGCCGATGTGGCGCCGGAGCAGTACCGGCGGTTCATTGAGGGCCAACCCGTCGATCCGGCGTTGCCCGAGCTGGCTCGATTGTGCGAGCGCAGCGGCGCCCGGTTCATCATCCTCACCGACGGCCTCGACCTGTACATTCGGTGGATACTTGAGAAGCTGGGACTGACGGGTCTCGAGGTCTCGTCAAACGAGGGGAGGTTCGACGGCTCCGGGCGACTGGTGTGCAGCTTCCCGCATCAGCACCCGGTGTGCAAGCTGCACGGCAACTGCAAGCTGGCCCATCTCTTCCGAACGCGCCGATCGAGCCGGCGCATCATCTATGTCGGCGACGGGT
Organism: Armatimonadota bacterium; assembly: GCA_050114035.1. Classification (GTDB taxonomy): domain Bacteria; phylum Armatimonadota; class Zipacnadia; order JAUWAU01; family JAUWAU01; genus JAUWAU01. The sequence continues at coordinate 1,562 of JASFTE010000599.1, forward strand.
ATACGGACAGGTGCCCGGCGGCGAGCGCCGATGTCGTGTTCGCCAAGGACGTGCTTGCCGAGTACTGCGAGCGTGCGGGGATCGCTGCCACGTCGTTCGACGGCCTCGCCGACGTCGTGGCCGCGCTCAGGGCGTGAGCGGTCGGCGCGTTCCTCTCAGAACGGTCCCAACTCCGGCAAGGCTTCGTCCGCGTCGGAAGGCCCGGCATCCTCGGCCTTGGGGAGTTGCTGTTGCATGAACTCGAGCGCGTTGGCCGCGGCCTGCTCCGGGGCCTCCGTGCCGCGGGGGAGTCCGACCGAGAGAACGCCATCGAAGCCCACGTCCTGCAGGGCGCCGATGACCTCGGGCCAGTCAACGACCCCCTCGCCGGGAAGGGCCAGCCTGAACTGCTCTCCCCCTCCCATGTCGAAGGCCTGGTAGCGCGCGACCTGCGCCTCGTTGAGCGGCTCGACCACGGCGTCCCGTGCCAGCACGTGGAGGATCTTCTTGCCAAAGGTCTTGATAAAATCAACAGGAGACTCCCGGTGGAACACGAAGGCGCTGGGGTCGAAGTTGATGAAGAGATCCTCGCGGCCAATGTCCTCGAGCAGGCGCTGCGTACTTGCCCGGTTGCTCACCAGGTAGATGAACACGGGCTGAATGCCCAGCTTCACTCCCGCCTCCTCCGCGTAGCGGAGCAGGTCTCGGTAGGCGGCCAGGAGCGCTCGGTAGCCATCCTCTTCGGCCATCGCCGGCGGGAGACGGCCACTCACCGTGTGGACGAATCCCACCTCGACGTGCTTGGCGATATCGAGCACGCGAATCGTATGCCGAGCAGCATTTGCGATGTCGGCGGTTCTTCTCGATATATACTCCACATGGCACTCGATTGCAGAGATTTCTAGCCGGAGATCGCGCAGTCCCAGCACAACCTCCAGGGCCTCGAAGTCGCTGAAGGGCCCGAGATCCGCGAGGTTGGGATCTCGGATGATCCGACACGCGCCCAGCTCCGCGTAGCGATAGCCGGCATTGGACACGGGCTTGGCGGCGTCGAAGAAGTTCCTGGCCACGTAGCCGGTCACACTGAGCAGAATCCCGATGTCCATCAAAATCCTCCCGCATGGTTGAGGCTCTGTCCAGGATGCTCTTCGCACATCGGGGCCCGAATCCCTCTACCTCGGGTAGCGTCCCTGACGAACGGCCGCTCTGGCTGAGCAGGAGGAGTGGGTGGAGCCACGGGGCAAAGAGGAGTTCGTCCAGCGGCATGCGAAACACCCGACGGCAGATCCATTGCCGGGCGAGTACACTGGCGTATCTGTGCCGGCGGCGGTCCATAGATTCGCGACACACTGGAGGACATGATTGTGGGAAGTAGAGCATTCTGGCCGGTCCTGACTTGCGCTGCACTGGCAGCGGCCGTCTGTGCCGAGCGGGCGTGCGGGCAGTCGTTCGCCATCGAGTCGTCGGTTCCCACGACGCTCTGCCTGGAACGCACATCGAGCGGTGCGTACCGCCTGAGCCACGTCGGGAAACAAGCGACGGACATCGCGATCACCGGCATCGGAGAATCCGGGACGGTCGTGTACATGCTGGACGAGACCGGTCGGCCGACGGAGAAGGTCGCGTCCAAACTGGACGACGAGAGGAAGCTGACGTTCACGGCCGACGCGGGCGCCGCGTATGCCATCGGGCTGCCGGACGCGGTGCTGGCCCCCGGCGTGAAGATCGAGGTCGAAGGCGAACCGACGCTGCCGGCTCGCGGCGCGAGGCGAATTACCGTCAGCATACAGAACAACTACTCCGACGCTCTGAGCGGCAGCATCGCCCTGGATTTGCCGAAGAGTTACAGGGCCACGCCCGGCCGCAAGCGCCGCTTCCGGGCGCCGGCACGCGGAGAGGCTCGCCTGCGCTTCCGCCTCAGCAAGCGGGCCATCACGCTGGCGGATCTTCTGAGGGGCAGCATGGAGATCCCGATGGTGCTGACCGACAGCAAGGGCCACAAGCTGGAGGACAGCGTCGCGCTGCGCATCGAGGACGATCCGCTCCAGCAGGGAGTGATGGTGCAGACCGAGAGCCTGGCCGCGGAGGCCACCGAGGGCGCGGCCATCCAGATCCGCACGGACAAAATCAACGTCTCGGGTGACACGTTCTCGGGATGGAATGACAAGGACCACTGGCTTGCGTGGCACGTGCAGATACCAAGAACGGGC
>JASFTE010000600.1:0-3744 GCA_050114035.1 Armatimonadota bacterium
TCGAACACGACGACCTTGAGGCCATCACGGACGCGCGAGATGTCCGGCCCCGGGCCGAAGGGCGTCAGGGCTCCCTTGCCTATGATGAGCACGTCGAAGCCGGAGAGATCCGCATCGGCGGAGACCTCATCGAACGCTACGCCCAGCTCGGTCAGGAGCTTCTCCGTCTCGCCCTTGGGGTCGAGCAGAGCTACCTTCCCCTCGACCGTGGGCTTCGCGGGACTCTCCATGACGTCAAGGGTGAACGAGTCGCTCTGCGCGTCGCTGCCATCACTGAACTTGGCCGTCATACGCAACTCATACTGACCCGGCTCAAGCGTCTCGGGCAACGCAACGGGTATCGGCAGGCGCATCTGCTCGCCGGTTTCGAGGGCCACTTTCTGGGCGCCCTGCACGGCCCGGGGAAGGGCAAATGTCCACGAGCTGTCGCACGTAACCGGTCGGCGCGAGTTGTTGATCACGATGATCTGCTTCTCGACCGTCTCGCCGGGGTGGAAGTTGTGGTCGCCGCTCGTGAAGCGGGCGGGCTTGCCGGCAAGGTACGCCAGCAGCGGCTTGTTGAAGCGGAGGAACGCCTCGCCGGACTTGTTCGGGATCCAATCCGATTCCTCGTACGCGAGGTCCCGTCTCACGTAGGGGTTGATGAAGTCAGGGCTGTAGCCGGGCCTCTGGAGGCGGTCCCAATCCACCTTGCACTCCCGGATGCTCGTGTCGGCGCCGGGTCGGAGCTTCCACAGGTAGGTATGCTGCCACGAGCTGACGGCAGAGACGCCCCACGTGCGGAAGTGCGGCCAGTTGGCGGCCATGAACATCGCCTGTGGCTCGCGAACGTTCGCGTTCTGCAGGTCGGCGTGGAAGAAAGGGAACTCGGACTTGTGCCACATCTGCTGATCTCGCCAGCGCTGCGCCTCGAACCGGAGGTTCGCCTTCTCCTCCTGCTCAAGCTGGTAGGCGATGTCGCCCCGATACTGGGCGCCCCATTCGGGAGTGAGCAGCTCGTGGAGGATCTTACTGCCGAAGATGACGTAGCCCTCGCGGTAGTTCAGCCAGTTCTCAATGATGGGCACGCCATATTCGACGAGGAAGAGGGGCTTGACGCCCTTCTGCGACCAGTGGCCGAACCAGTCGGAGCGCTCCTGGATGGGCACGAAGTCCAGGTAGCAGTTCAGCGTGTACATCTGGTTGCAGTTGCCCGAGGAGTGGTGGTAGATGGGCCGGGTCGTGTCGAACGAGTGGACAACGGCCTCGACGCGAGTGGCGCTCCTCGCATTCTTGTCGGCTCGGTCCCCCGGCTTGCCCTGGGGATCAGGCCATGGCGAGTATACGCCGTCGATGAGGTCGGGATTCTGGTCCTGGGAGTAGGCCAGCACGTTGTGGCTGGTGGAATACATCACCACCGATGGGTGGTTCTGAGCCTGGCGGACATAGAACTCGGCGTCCCGCGGATAGCCGTTCTTGTGTTCCGGGTGGTCGTCCAGGTGCCACTTCCACTCGTAGTCCGTGAAGTTCGGCAGGGAGAATGAGACGAGCATGCCCACGTCGTCGGCGGCCCGGAGGATCTCGGCGAAGGCCAGAGTGGAGCCGGGGCGGCACTTGTGGTTGTGCGTGTACAGAGTGTTGATGCCGATCTTCTTCAGGCGGCGGAAGCTCTCACGCGCGGCCTCGTAGTTCGCCAGCGCCGGACTGACGTGCGCATTGTCGGGGGTAATGGCCGCGGCGAACACACGGGTGCCGTTCAGACGGAAGTCGCGCCCGTCGAGCCAGAACTCGCGGAAGCCGAAGCGCACCGGATGGGACTCGTCAACGACCTCGCCGCTCCCGGCAACCAGCGAGAGCGCCAGCTCATACTGGTTCTCCGGCGTGTGGATGTCCCACAGCTTGTCGGGCTGCCAGGGGCTGGCGAAGGTGATTCGTCCGTCGGCAACATCAGCCGTGGTGAAGGGTTTGCTCTCGATGGCCTTCACTTGCCGGGCGCCGTCCAGCAATCGGCCGCGGAGGCTGTAGCTCTGGCCCTCCGTGAGACCGGCGAGCGCTGCGTCCACCGCGATCTCCCACTTGCGCACCGAGGTGTTCACCTTCACGTCCTCAATGCGCGCATCGCGCGGCGCGCCGCTGAGGAACACGTCGCCGCACATGCCCCGGAAGGAGCCCACACCTGAGTGGCGCTTGTCCGGGGGTTCGGTGACATAGTCCTCTATCTTCTTGTGCAGCGGCATGGCCGCCGTGAACAGCGACAGAGTCTGCTTCGCGCCCGGCCGACACGCGGCGGTGATGTCGAGCTGCCCGCCGGGGAAGTAGATCTCACCGACGTGCTCGCCGTCGACGTACACCCCCGCGTAGGAGCTCACGTAGTCCGCGGACAGAGCGATACGCCGGCCGGCCCATTTTCGCGGCACCGTGAGCTCCCGCTCGTACCAGGCCATGTCGATTGTCGTGAGGTCCGTCTCCTGCCAGTCAGGATGGCGATAGACCCTCTGCGACTCCTTGGCCATCCACTGGCGGACCCGGTAGTCGGGCCACGGCCCCGGCAGCTTCAGGTAACCCCAGCCCCCCGCTGGCACCTGCGCGGCCCTGGTGTCCGCCGGCTGCCAACGCCACAGGCCGTTGATGCATATGCGCTCGCGAGTCGGCGTCGTCTCCCGGTACGCCTTGCGCAGATCCCAGACGGCCCTCACGCCTCGAGGGAGTTGGGCATCAGATTGCGCCTCGCACACGCACTGCACACTGCAGCAGACGAGAGCAATCACAGCCACGATCCACAGCCGCCAATGCGCCCTCATAGCGCCGTCCTCCCGGGCCGGCAGTGCACGCGCGCGCCGCCGACCGAAGGATGCTCGTGCTGCTCGGCGAAGATGCCACCGAGCTCGTGAGCCGGTGGCAGGTTTCTGCGCAACGCAACAGCGGCCCTCCCGCGCCACGGGCTGCAGCGAACTGCCGGAGGACATCCGTGGCTTCGAATGACTTGTCTCCCCGGGAGCGTCTGCTCACCGTCCTGGACTTCAAGGAGCCCGACCGGGTCCCGGTAACGGTGCGCAATGTCAGGCCGATGGAGCACCTGTGGGCGAGCCGTGAGGAACGGCTCGAGGTCCTGCTCGGGCTCGGCGTGGACGAGCCGGTCACGGTCACACCGCGGCTGCCGCGGCATCCTGATGTCACGGTCCGCTCGTGGACCGAAGAGGCGGAGCCGTACGCGATCCGCCACACGGCGTTCGAGACACCGGCCGGAACGCTCCACGTCTCCGCGAAGCACACGCCCGATTGGCAGCCGCGGGATGTGCCCCTGTTCTCGGACCACATATGGTCGCGCGGCGTGGAGTATCTGATCAAGGGCCGCGATGACTTGCCCGCCCTCGACTACGTCCTGGCGGACCCGACCGATGACGACGCCAATGACTTCCTGACCAACGCCACGGCCGCCCGGGAGTTGGCGGACAGGTACGGCACGTGGCTGCAGAGCAGCCTGCATGGCGGGTCGATCGAGGCCATGAGCCTCCTGGGCACGAGGAACATGATGTTCCTGCTGCACGATGATCGCGCGCTCGTGGAGGAGACGCTGGCGCGGGTCTCGCGCTGGGGCGACAGGGTGCTCGAAGTCATCCTGCGGGCCGGTGTGGACATCGTCTATCGCAGCGGCTGCTACGAGACGATTGACTTCTGGTCGCCGACGCAGGTGCGGGAGCTGTTCATGCCAATACTGGCGCGACAGACGAGGATGTGCCACGAGGCGGGGGCGCGCATGCACCA
>JASFTE010000601.1:0-3743 GCA_050114035.1 Armatimonadota bacterium
GGGCCCAAGGCAACCACGCGGCCGCTCTCGCCGAGGACGGCCGCCAGACCTCTGCTCGTAGCCACGTAGACGGGCTTGCCTGGGTCCGTGTGACCGGCGATCAGCCGCCGGCCGTAGTGAGGTGGCGTGTTGGAGGGCAAGCCCTCGGAGGTAGTGTACTTCCGCAGAAGGCGACCGTTGCGATCCAGGTGCAGGAGGCCGCCCCACGTCCATATCCAGGCGGTGTCGCCGCGCGGGAGGATCTCGGCGGCATATGCCGGACGGGTCAGGATGCGGAGCGGAGCGTCATCCGGGCCGTGGGGCCGGCATCCAGCGACGGCGAGGAGGAGACATGTGAGCACGACGCCCTTCACGGCGCCAGCGAGGAAACGTGCGATATGAGCCACGAGCCGGGCCGGTGCTCCCCAACAGCCAGCGCTTGTTCCCGGTGCGCCACGCACTTCGGTCATGCCCTCGCACCCCCAGCCAAGTCACCATGTCAGCAGTACTTCCCTGCCATGCTCAACACGCCTCAGCGCCCGATTGTCCCCCGTCCGCTGTTTGCTCCGGCTTGCCAGCGAGGGGATCCGGCAACAGGCCAATGACGCCCGGTGCGAGTGCGCCCCGGGCGCCGATGCAAGACCGCTCGTGTACGCTGCGTGTGCTACTCGCCCGCGAAGCGGAAGCCGTTCTTTGCGGCCTGCTCGCGGATGGCGGCGCGGAGGGCGGCGTCGAGGGACTGGTCGTCGTCGAGGCCCCGCTTCTTGATCTCCGTGGCGATGAAGTCGGAACGTGTGCGGCCCAGCTTGGCGATCTGCTTCTGCAGCTTGCTGCGCTCCGCAGCCATCTTCTCGATGTGTGCCTTGCGCTGGGCGAGCGTCATCTTGCGCATGTTCTCCGGCAACTGCTCGTCGGGGATCTTGGCCAGGTCGAAGTCCTTCTCACGGCTGGCGTCCACGAGGTCCCAGGCGGCGGCGCGGTACTGCGTCCCGCCTTTGGCCACAGCGCGGCTCGCGGCCGCACTCGCGCTCACTTTGGCCGCGTTGGAGTCCTGGGCGATCTGATTGGCGGCTCCATATGCACCGCGGGCGCCGTAGGCGATGTAGGTGGCGTTGAGGCGCGTGCTCAGCTCGGCGAGCTCCCTGTCCATGGGCGTGGCGATCTCGACGACGCCGCTGTCCTGGTCAATGGCCGCGTAGCGCCCCTCAGCCAACTGCGCCACGGTGAGCCATCCTGTCTGCTCCCCCGTGGCCTTCGGGCCACAGAAGATGCTGTCCGCAATGATGCCGTCGGTCACCGTGGCTTTGCATGCGTCCTCGATCTTGATTTCCGGGTCCTGGGTCGCCGGCTCGTTGCCGCAGACGAAGATGATCTTGAGCGTCTTGGGATCGTCGGACCAGGCCATCTGCTCACGCGCCGCGGTCATGGCCCGCGCCACGTACTCCTTGCCGCCGTTGGTGGTCAGCACGAAGAGCTGGTTGTACACCTCGTCCAGGTCAGTTGTCAGGTCGAGCTTCTTCTCCACCCAGCCCGTCTCAGAGGGGATGCCGGTATTGCCGTACTGGATCAGCCCGACGCGGAGGTACGGCGTCGGCTCGGCGGTGGCCAACTCGTTGACCACGGCCCACAGCCTCTGCTTGGCCGATTCGATGAGCCCGCTCATGCTGCCGGAGGTGTCCAGGCAGATGACCACGTCCACCGGCTGCTCGGCGGTCGCCGCCGGCTCCTGGGCGCGGCCGGCAACCACAAGCGGCAGGAGCACGAGGCATAGAAGTGACGTCTTCAGTGCACATCGCATAGTTGGCATCTCCTTTGTCCATCAATTGGACGTGCGCTTCCTGGAATGCGTTCCCGCCCAGGCGACCAATCCCACGCCAAGCATGGCCAGCGCCGACACCGCCCAGCCACCGGCAAGCGGCTGAGCGTTTGCGGTGCGTGCCACAGGGCGCGCGCTCGAGGTCTTCGTCCCGGCGGGTGTCGCCAGCTCCCGCAGCTCGTCCTCGGTGAGCACGGTCTTGCCGGTGTCCCGGATCTCGATCGCGCGGCCATTGAAGGTGATGGTGGCGTTCTTGCCCACGGCCATGTAGCGGTTGAGCTCGGGGAAGCGGCGGCTGAGCTGGAAGTAGCCCTCGCTGAAGTTCTGCACCTGAATGACCTGTGTGTGCTTGTCACGATTGTAGCGGCTGTCCTCCCAGTTGGCGCCGCGCTGGAAGAAGGCGCGCTGGCCGGCGCGCTGGGTGTTGACGATCTGCTCCCTCTGGCCCGTGGCGTTCACGATGTAATTCATGGGCGCCCGGGCCTGCTGCTGCATGTTCATGGAGTTCTGCGCCTGGGAGACGGCCCAGCCGCCCTTGGTGTTGCCGAAGGCATCGGCCATGTTGTAGTTCGTGCGCGTGCGTGCGGCGTCGGCGCTCACGGTGGCGCCCTCCCGGGCGAGGAAGGCGGTGTACTCGGTGAGGATTCCGTATTCAGTGCTGAGCTCGACGATCTCGTCCACGAGCTCCTCGGACTCGCCGCGGAGCCTGATCTCGTCGAGGAGGAAGCCGATCTTGCGGGCGGCCCAGAGGCCCGCGAGGTAGTCGTTCTGCTCCTGCAGCTCGGGGAACGTCGCGCTGACGGGGAAGCGCCGCACCTCGTCGCGGTGCGCGCCACTGAGCACGAGCTCAGCGGGACCGGCGGACCCTTCCCGGTAGCGTCCCAGTACCAGGAGCTGCGAGCCAGCGAAGAGATCGGGAAGCTCCTGCGGGAAGCAGTCGTACGTGCGCACCCGGCCGTAGTCGAGGGCGAGAGAGGTGAGCATCGGGTCGGCGATCTTGCGGAAGAAGCTGGACACCTTGACCTCGATGTCCTCGGAGGGCCGGACGTAGGTGGTCGTCCCACCATTGCGGCTCGCAAGCTTGTCGAGGAAGTGCGTGTTGACGTCGTAGCCCACGCCGAATACGAAGCTGCGCAGGCTGCTGCCGCGGGCGGCGGCCCTGGTGGAGGCGTTCTTGACGTTCTCCAGGATGGCGTTCTCGTCCCTCGTGCCCACGGTCGGTTGGCCGTCGGTGAGGAAGAGGACGTAGTTCGTGGAGGCGCCGCCGCGGTCGATGGCCGCTGCGAGGGCTGAGTCGATGTCGGTCCCGCCAGTGGCCGTGATGTCCTCGACGAACGCCGCGGCCTTCTTCTTGGCCTCGGCGCTCGCGGTCGTGAGACCGTCGCCGTATGGGACGACGGTGGAGCTGAAGGTGACGATGTCGAAGCGGTCGTGTTCGTTGAGGCTGCTGAGGCAGAAGAGCAGGGCGTCCCTGGCCTGCCGGATCTTGTCGTCGCGGCGCATGCTGCCGGAGGTGTCGAGGACGAAGGTGACGTCCTTGGGCACCGCGTCGTCGCCCGCGAGCTCGCGCGTGGGAGCGGCCATGAGGAGGAAGAAGCCATCATCCCTGGGCTCGCGGAAGGTCAGGACGCTTGCGCCGATGTCCTCCTCGGAGACCGCGTAGTAGAGGAGGAGATCCTGGTCGGGCTTCGTCTTCTCCTCGCGCCAGCTCGCCACGACGGCGGTGCGGCTCTTGCGCGTGACGGCGACGTCGTGGGAGGGCGAGTAGACGGCGCCGATGGGGACCTGGGCGTCGATGAGGATGTTCACCGTGGTCTCGTCAATGGGCTCGGCGGAGAACTTCTCCGTGCTGAGCGGATACAGGTATGCAACGAGGCCGCTGTCGTACTTGAGCACCTCGGTGTACTGGAGCTCCACGCGTCGCTCGCCGTTAGGCGGAATGGGGAAG
>JASFTE010000602.1:0-3737 GCA_050114035.1 Armatimonadota bacterium
CCATCGCCGAACTCGGAGCCGCTCTGCGCGCCATCGGGGAAGCGACACTGTCGCGGTCGGGAGCCCCCTCAGCCCCGGCCTCCAGCGGCGGGTCTCTGCCAGAGAACGTCCGGCGCGAAGACGGGGTGGTCTGGATCGAGGGCCTGGAGGGCATGGACTGGGGCGGATCGTACTTCGAGCACCAGGACACCTTCATGGCCTGCATGACGGAAGTCCTGCGCTGTGCGGGTGAGGACGTGACCTACGCCGAGGTGATGGGCCTCTCGGCCTCCGCGTTCAAGATCACTATGATGGAGAACTGCCACCCCGGCGCCACCCAGGGCCACGTCGGCGTCGCCGCCTGGTCGCCGGACGGGACGCCCATGGTGTGGGAGCAGAGCGGCAACCCGCTGAACTTCCACTCCAACATCATGCGCATCTTCGGGATTACCTGGAGCCACATCGACCTGAACCCCGATGACACGCCCGACTGGCGCGAGCGACTGCTCGCCGCCGTCCGTGAGAGCGTGAACCGGGGCATCCCCGTCTTCTACATGGACGGCGAGTGGGGGCTGATCGTCGGCTACCGCGAGGACGGCAGCGCCTTCATCTGCAGGCACGAGGGGATGGGACCGGGCTACGAGGAGATGCAGCGCCCCCGGGGCGTCATCGGCGACGTGTGGTGGGCCAACACGGTCGTCCTCGACCGCCCGCCCGTGCCCCGGCGCCGGGCGATGATCGACTCGCTGCGCTCGGCCGCCGTGCTCTGGCGTGCACCCAAACCAGGGGAGGTCGTCTACTTCGGTCAGGAGGCCTACGAGACGTGGCTGCGGACGCTGGATGACCCATCTGATGAAGTCATGCTGCACGGGAACGCGTTCTGCTACGCCTCGTTGCTGACCGCACGGCGCGCGGCGGCGGAGTACCTCCGGATGGTGGCCGACGAGTCAGGCGGAGATGCCGCCGGCCACATCCGGGCGGCCGCCGACCATTACGAGTCCATCGCCGACCGGCTCTACGCCGGCAGGGAGTGCGTGACGCAGCCCTGGCAGGAGAAGTGGACGCCCGAGAACCGCGCCACAGAGTCTGCCATCCTGCGCAAGTGCATGGCCGACGAGGAGGCGGCGGTCGCCGAGGTCGCGGCTGCACTCCACGCCCTGGGCGAGCCCGTGCCCGAGCCGCTCAGGCAGGACGGCGGGGGCACGCCCGGGGACAGCGGCGAGGTCGTGCTGGGCGGCCTGAAGCGGCACGGTATGCCGATGAACCAGCTCGGCAACCTGCTCGCCTGCGCCCGTTACCTCGGCTACGAGGAGTCCGACGCGTGGCTGTCCGGGGCAACCGCCTTCGCCTTCGCGCTGAACGTGGGCGAGGATCTCTGCGGGAGCGGGCCCAGCGCGTGGTCGGACCATAAGCTCCTGCCCCTGGCGGCTAATGCCGGGCTGCCTATCCGGACGTTCTACGGCAGCTCGGACCAGCCCGACTTCGTGGAGAGGCAGAAGAATGCCTTTGCCGAGGTGCGCAAAGCGATCGACGCCGGCATGCCCGTGATCGGCACCGAGATGGACACGCCCGAGGTCTATCTCGTGCCCGGCTACGACGTGGACGGGAATTACATCTACACCGACTTCGTGGACGACCGACTGAAGAAACATCACCACGGAGAGCTGGGCTTCCTGTGGTTCCAGTTCCCCGCGCTCGGCGAGCCGGCAGACGACCGCACCACGGTGCGCGAGGCGCTGAGCACGGCGCTCAGGCTGGCCACGGGCGAAGGCTTCAGCAGCCCGAACTGCGGGCTGCGGGCCTACGAGAACTGGATCGCCGGTCTGGAACCCGGCAGCGAATGTGACGCGCTGGGCGCCGCTTACAATGCGGCCTGCTGGACCGCGTGCCGGCGACAGGCCGCGTCGTTCTTGCGCGAGGGGAAGGAACGCCTGGGCGATCCCGCGCTGGCGCCGCATTTCGACGCGGCCGTCCGTCATTACGCCGTGGTGGCCGACCGACTGAACCGTGTCTCGGAGCTCTTCCCCCTGGCGTTCGGCGACCCGGCGATGAAGGAACGTCTCGCCGACTCTGACCGACGAGCAGAGGCCAGGAAGCTGCTGGCCGAGGCGCGGGACGCCGAGATCGAGGGGCTGCGAGCGCTGGTCCGGATCGCCGTTGGGCTGGGCGCAGAGGGTGCACAGGACGCGCTGGACGCGGCCCTGGCTTCTGTGGCCACCGGCGGCGACGACCTGCAGCAGGACGGCGGCGGCGCTTACCGCGAGGTGCTGCTCGAGGAGGCGGTCGCGGACTTCAGGCACATCGCCGACGACGTCGCCGGGCACCGGATCGAGACCTGCGTGCGCGGCGCGGACGAGGACATCTACCCGCAGCCCTACTGCTACCTGACCACGCTGCTGATTCAGATGCACGCCGCCGGCTGGAAGGACATCGACCTGGAGACGCTGGCCGCCGTCTCCGGCGCATCGGCCTTCTTCGGCTACGAGCGGGGCGAGTTCGGGCCGAAGTACGCCTTCCACCACCGCGATCCCAACGGGCTGGTGGCGCAGGCCACGGGCTACGGGACCGGGTCAGTCCGCGCCGGGGACGCCGCGGAGGCGTGGGAGTTCGTCCGGGAGAGCGTTGACTCGGGCCGACCGGTCTCCGGCTGGCACGGTGAACTCATGCTGCTGGCCGGCTACAGGGACGCCGATGAGGAGGCCGACCGACAGCTCTTCGCCATGAAGGACGGTAACGGCTACTTCGCCGAGTGGTGGGACTGGGAGACGTTCGCCGAATGGGTCGGCGGCGGACAGCACCTGAGCCGGCACTCCGGCCGCGTCGAGCCGGAGCCCGAGAGGGAAGTGGCGCTGAGGGTGATCCGCGACCTGGTGGCCCTGAGCGAGGGTGTGCCGGAGAGCGTCCAGAAGGCGTTCCCGAACGCCACGTTCGGCCTGGCCGGCATCGAGGCATGGGCCGCCGACTGCGCCGACATGGAGGAGCATGAGGACTGGGGCATGTGCCACCCCGAGAACCCCCAATGGACGGTGCGGAACTCCACGGCCATATACCTGGAACGGCTGGCTGAGAAGGGCGTCCCTTCGGCGCAGGCCACGGAGCACGTGCGCCGCGCCTCGGAGTCATACCGCGCGGCCTACCGCTCCTGGCAGGGAGCCTACGGCCTGGTCGGCTACGCTGCCCCCGACGGCTCCGGCAAGGTGAAGGAGAAGCGCCTGGCCGCCGCGGATGCCGTGCGCCGGGCCGCGGAGCACGAGCGGGCGGCCATCGCGGAGCTGCGCCTCGCCCTGCAGGCCGAGGGCGTCGAGATGCCCGAACCGTTTGCGCAGGACGGCGCCGGGCGCGAGCCCGTTGAGGGCGAGGGAGCCGTCTCGGAGCGCGTGATGCTGGAGGACGTCCCGCCGTCCGGTGGGGAGGGCAACGGCTACGTCCGAGGCATCGAGGTTCTGCTCGCCCACGCCGGCACGCCCGTCTCCTACGAGCGGCTGATGGCCTTGTCCGGCATGGCGTTCGTCGCCCAGGCCGACCTCGAGCACCGCTGGGGCGGTAAGGTCGACGTGGGCTGGTGGCCGCTCGACACGTGGGGCCTGGAGATGCGCCTGGGCTTCCTGTCGGACGCAGTCGGCTGGGAGCTTCGGGAGGTCGGCTGGTCGAACCTGACCGAGGGGGAGGCGGCGGCAGCGCGCGAAGACCTGCCGGCTTTCTACCGCGAACGGGTCGAGCCGCACGTGAAGCGCTCCATAGACGCCGGCCGGCCGGTG
>JASFTE010000603.1:0-3721 GCA_050114035.1 Armatimonadota bacterium
CCGACGGCGGACGTGGTGTCGTCGTCGGGCTCGCCGACGATCCAGGGCATGATGCTTCGGACGCCGACGCGCCGGCCGTCTGCGTCCACCGCGGCGAGCCCCAGTGTCGCCTTGGTGGGATCGGGCAGGCCCGCGGCCGCGAGGGCCGCCGGGTCAGACTTCCATGTAGGCTTGGGCAGATCGCGGCTCGCGCTCCCACGCGAGCCGGCCCGGAGTGAGGGCAGCCCCACGCCCCTGCTCCGCAGCCAGAACGCCAGCGGCACCGCCACCACCAGGATCAGCAAGAACGCTCCACAGACTACCCAGACCAACTTCCGCATTGCTGCCACCCCCTGCCGGACCAGTTATCAGTTCCCAGTTGTCAGTTCTCAATCAAACGGCCGACCACCGCTCGCGGCCCAGAGCGGAACCGCCACGCGCCTCGGAGCGCCCGTCTGCCCGCCCTAGCGGAGCCGGCGGGGCGGGGGCTTGCCCAGCTCGGAGCGGTCGCGGCGGGCGACGGAGCTGAGGACCTTGACGTTGGTGGCCTTGGGGCCGCGCAGGTCGTCCACGGGGTCGAACTGCACCTTGTCGCCCTCGCCGAGGGTCTGCGGGCCGCCGGGCTCGAGGTCGTTGATGTGGACGAAGACATCGTCGCCCCTCTCGTCCGTGATGAAGCCGTACGCTTTCTCCTGGTCGAACCATTTGACGGTTCCGGTTGCCATGGATGACCTCCGGGTGAGAGGCAGCTATCAGTTGCCAGTTGCCAGTTGTCAGTCGAAGGCAGAGACCGCAGGAACCATCGCGCGCGCGGGCTCGTGGTGGAGGCTTCGTCGTGAGGGGGTGCGGGTCCTCTCGGGAAGAGGAGGACCTGCCTCGGGGTGGGAGAAGGACGGCGGTCGTGGCAGGGCAAGGGGGCCGCCCGGCCCCGCCCGGCAAAGGGGCCCCGAAATGCGCGTTGGGATGGATTACCACATCCACACGTTCTACCAGCGGTGCGGGAACGAGACGCTGACGGTGGAGAACATCGTGCGGCGGGCCGAGGAGCTGGGGCTGACGTCCATCGCGATAACGGATCATCTGAACCGACTCGAGCAGCTCCCGCTGTTCCCGCACATTCGCCATGACATCGAGATGGCGGAGACGGAGGTCGAGGTGTTCTTCGGGGTGGAGCTGAACTTCGACGGGTGCGACGGGGAGTGGGCGTACAGCGAGGAGATTCGGGACGAGTATCGGTTCGAGCTCGCCATCGGGGGCATCCATGCGGCGTACACCGACAGCCACGATCCGGTGGAGGTGGTGGACATCCAGCACCGGCACCATATGCGGACGCTGGCCGATCCGCTCGTGGATGTGCTGGTGCATCCGTACTGGTTCGGCAAGGCCGACATCGAGAAGCGGCCGATGGCGTGGTGGGAGCGGCTGATTGCGGAGATGCCGGAGGAGCGGGTGACGGAGCTGGCGCAGGCGAGCGTGGTGCATGAAACGCCGATCGAAGTCAATGCGTGCGCGATCTTCTACAGCATCCGCATGTCGGGGGCATTCATCGACGGATACGTGGAGTATCTGCGGCGGCTCCATGGGGCCGGGGCGACATTCGCGGTGGCGTCGGACGCGCACGACATCGGGCGGCTGGGGACGACGGAGTACGTGGAGGGGCTGCTGGACGGGCTGGGTGTCCCGGCGGAGAAGATATGGCGACCTGAGAGGCAGTGATCAGTGGTTGGTGGTCAGTGGTCAGTGGAGGCCGGAAACCGACGCAGCTTTTGAGTCACAGGGAGAGGTGTGCTCATGCGATTGCTGACGTTCGAGCTAGACGGTGAGAGGCGAGTGGGGGCGCGTGCGGGTGAGGCGATCGTCGATCTGAACCGGGCGGATTCGAGCATCCCGGCGGACATGCGGGGGCTGCTGGAGGGCGGCGAGGCCGTGCTGGAGGCGGCGCGGGGCGCGGTTGAGCGGGGGGAGAGCGCCATTGCGGCCGGCGACGTCAAGGTCATGGCGCCGATTGACGACCCGGAGAAGGTCATCTGCATTGGGCTGAACTATGCCGACCATGCGGCCGAGACGAATGCGGAGATCCCGCCGGAGCCGGTGGTGTTCTCGAAGTTCGCGTCGGCGATCATCGGCCCGGGGGAGGCCGTCGAGATTCCGCCGACGAGCAGCAAGGTGGACCACGAGGTGGAGCTGGTCGCAGTGATCGGCCGAGGGGGCAGGAACATCGCGGAGGCGGAGGGTCTGGGGCACGTTGCGGGGTATACGGTGGGGCACGATGTGAGCGCGCGGGACTACCAGCTCGAGAAGGCGGGCGGGCAGTGGCTGAGCGGGAAGACGTTCGATACGTTCGCGCCCATCGGGCCGGAGATCGTGACGCCGGATGAGCTGTCCAACCCGCACAACCTGGGGATCCGGTGCATTGTGAACGGGGAGACGAGGCAGGAGTCGAACACGGACCAGCTCGTCTTCGGGGTCGGCCAGCTCGTTGCGTACCTGTCGCACATGTTCACGCTGCGCCCGGGGGATCTGATCTTCACCGGTACGCCCGGGGGAGTGGGGCTGGGCCGCGAGCCGCAGGTGTGGCTGAGGGCCGGGGATCGGGTCGTGTGTGAGATAGACGAGATCGGGCGGCTGGAGAGCCCGTTTGTGGCGGGGTAGGCGCCGCGACGCAGCGGCGGATGCGGTGCCGCATCAGGGGACCCGTTCGTAGGCGCCGACGTCGCAGGCGGGGCCCTGTGGGCGCTTGGCGCCGTCGCGGTCCGCGGTGACGCCCTCGGTGGCGACGCCGCTGTCGATAGCCGGTGAATCGGCGGTCAGGCGATAGTCGTGCTTTCCCGGATTGACGAATCCCCCCATGGTGGCGAGGTTGGACGAATCGGCGGCTTCCTCGGGCTTCGATCCCCCGAAGAAAAGGCAGTTCATGACTTCGAGGCCCGCGCCGTGTCCGCCGGCACTCTGGAAGAACGCATCGTTGCGGCCGAAGGTGCAGTTGTAGATGTGGAGGTTGCGGATGTCGTCCTCGTAGCGCACGGCCTTCCCGTTGTCGTACATGACGCAGTTGGTGAGCGTGTCGTAGGAGCCGCTCGACGAGTAACTCCCGGGCCCGCGCAGGCGGAAGCCCCAGTCATTGTCGTAGACTGTGCAGCGGTCCAGCAGCACCTCGACGTGGTCCTTGGCGTTGATGGCCGCATTCGAGCCGCGCATGCTCAGGACTCCCCTGAAACCGTGGACGCGGCAGTCGCGCAGGACGATGCGGCTGCGCGGGTTGTCCTCCCTCTGCTTGGTGTCGAGCCCGTTCTCGCCCGGGATGTCGCCCACTTCCCAGTCCGTTCCGGCGGGCAGGCCCGGCGGCAGGGGGCCGGTCAGCAGATCGCAGCCCTCCACGAGCACGGGCCCCCACGGTCGGCGGGAGGGAGAGAACTGGATGGCGTCGCCGGTGATGTAAGCGACCTCGGTGTTGCGGATGACGGCGTTGGTTGGGTATCCGGTGATGCCGTGCGCGTCCTCCTGGACGCCCGGGCGTCCGGTCAGGCAGTGGTGGATGTAGCAGCCCTCGATGAGGGGGCGATCGCAGCCGTTGAGCTCGAGAGCATCGCCCGGCGGCGTGCCCGAGCCGCCGGTATTGCGGAGCTCGCAGTCCCGCAAGGCGACCCTGTCGTTGTAGATCCTGATTCCATCGGAGCCGCAGAACCGCCAGTCAAACACGAGGCCCTCGACGGTGATGTCACGCTGCTCAATGCGGATCTTG
>JASFTE010000604.1:0-3718 GCA_050114035.1 Armatimonadota bacterium
CTTGGTCTCCATGCTCTGGTCGCCATCCGAATCCAGGACCACGTACGAGCCGCGACTTCCGCCACCGCGCTCGATGAGCGTCTTGATGGCCTCCAGGAAGGCTACGTGTGTCAGGCACAGATGGTCGTTCTGAATCGCCGCCACGAGGTCGATGCGCTCTCGCAGCCGCATCCCGTGCGTGGCGATGCTCGCGTCGAGCATCTTCGCTGCATTGAGGGCCTCGTCTATGCGCTCCGAGTCGCGCAGGAAGGCGCCGTGCTCGCTCATGCGCGCCTGGATGTCCCGCCGCACGTCGGCCACGGCGATCCCGGCGGACCCAGCCCTTAGATGCCGTCTGATCTGCTGCAGTTCCTCCTCCACCTGCGGCCTCGCGAGCTTCAGGAAGCGCGGCAGGTCCATGGGCGAGTCCTTGTAGACGTTGGCGATGTACGTGGCCGCGCGGAGCCCGCCGACCTGCCCCGAGTTGAGCGCGCTCCCCCCGGGCCGCACGCCGTGGGAGCCGTTGAGCTCGCCCACGGGAAAGAGGTGCCTGATGTTGGACTCCCACCAGGCGTTGCCACGCATGCCCCCGTTGCAGTGCTGTGCGCACACCGCCACCTCGAGCGGCTCCCGCAGGTCCACATCGTGCTCGGCGTACAGGTCGATGCTCAGCGGGTTCATGTGCTCCAGCCGCTCGATGGGAGTCGGCTGCATCGCGCCGGAGTTCTTCAGGTAGTCCAGCGCCTCCGGCTCCAGCTTGCCGAGGTCGAAGTCCTCCAGCCCGGCGTCGGCCGCCGGATTGGCGGTGAAGTCCATGAACACCCGCCGCCCCGCCGCGATCTCGTTGTTCACTGCCACGTCGACCACCGACGAGCCCATGTCCTGCAGCTTGTCGGCGTGCACCGGCCACTGGTAGCCCTTGAGGAACGTGTTCGTCCCGACCTGGGTCATGGTATCGAAGTACTCGTTGAGGAAGTACCTTCGCCCGCGCCCCTCGGCGTCCGTGCTGAAGTAGCACGGCACGACCTGCTGGTACGTGCCCGAGAGGTTCCACCGGAAGCCGATGGAGGCGAGCCCGTACTGGGACTCCGTGAGGTTGTTGGCGATGGCCCCGATCTCCAGCGCGAGGCCGTGGTTGCCGATCTGCCCCTCCGGGTAGACCGAGATGGCGTACATCTCGCCGGGACCGCCCGTGGCCATGACCACGTTGTCGGCGTTGAAGAGCGTCAGCCCGAAGTTGTCCGCCTCGATCTCCGCCTTGTTGATCGCCACGGCGCCGATGACCCGCTTCTCATCGCCCTCGCCTGCCGTGAGGAGCCGGATCACGTCGTGCTGGTCGAGAATCGGAATGCCGAAGCCCCGGACCCTCTCCAGCGACTTGGCCACCATCATGATGGACGTCTTCGGGCCGGCCGATGTAGCCCTCTGCCGCGGGTCGAAGTCGGTCTTATACCCCACGTATCCCCCGTACTGGTTGAAGGGAAACGGCACGCCGTTTCTCACCAGGTGGAAGAACTCCGGGGCGGACCCGAGCCCCTCCACGTACGCAATGTCCCCATGCATCATCCCGCCGGCGGCCAGCGTCCGCGCGAACTCCATGGGGCTGTCGGGCACGTCGCCGAAGATGCCGAGCTTGTAGTACGTCTGCTTGTCCGAGCCCGAGTTGTTCGACGCCCCGGCGCCGAGGCAGTCGGTAACCATGGCGATGCTCGTCTGGCCCAGCTCGTAGAGGTGCTCGCAGCAGTTCAGGCCCGCCGCGCCGCTCCCGATGACGAGCGTCTGCACCGTGTAGACCTTCGCCTGCAGGCCTTCGGCGATGTCGCGCTGCTCACACTGAAGCATGTATCGTCATCCTCTGGATCGAAGCTGCCAGCTTCACGGTACGAACACCGCCTTGATGGCCTCCCGGCTCTCCATCACCTCGAGCGCCTGCGTCGCCTCCTCGAGCGGGTACGTGTGCGTCACGAGCTTCTCGAAGGGGAACCGCCCGCTCTGGACGAGCCGGATCGACTGGTACAGGTGGGATGTGTCGCTGACCCAGACGCCCTGCAGGTTGACGTTCTTGCGCGCGAGGTGCTCGTACAGGGCCACGGGCCATTCGCCCACGGGCGTGGCAATGCCGGGGATCGAGTAGGTCCCGTACGGCGCCACCATAGCGATGTTGTCGGCGAGGGCCTGCGGGACGCCGGTGCAGTCAATGATGCTGCCAATGCCGATGCCGTGCGTTGCGTCCATCACCCACTCGAGCCGCTCCTCGGGCGAGTGCTCATCCACGTTCACCGTCCCGCTGGCGCCAAACTCCTTGCTCAGCTCCAGCCGGCCCTTGTCCGCCGTTGTGCCCGAGACCCAGACTCGTCCCGCGCCGGCCTGAACGCAGAATGCCAGCACCCAGAGCCCCACGGGCCCGGGGCCGATGATGAGCACATCGTCCCCCGGGTTCACGTTCGAGAGCTGCACGGTGTGCGCCGCCGTCGCGCCCGAGCACGTGGCCGACACGAGCACCGTCGGGTCGATAGCGCCGTCGAGCTTGATCATGTGCGCGCCCGGCAGCAGGTGCAGATACTCCCCATAGCACCCGCGGAAGTGCGGCGGCTCCTCGCAGGAGACCGAGATGCCGTAGGTCTTGCGCGTCAGACACAGGGCCGGCTGCTTCTTGATCAGGCAAAAGTAGCACCGGCCGCACATAATCCCCCGCTCCCACATCACCGGGTCGCCCGCCGCCAGCTCCGTCCCGAAGATGTCCGTCTTCGTGCCGCCGATGTCGGCGACTTCGCCCACGCCCTCGTGCCCGAGAATGATGGGCAGCGGTGTCCGCGGGTCTTCGCCCCTGGCGATGTGCACGTCCGAGCCGCATACCCCCGCCGCCGTGATCTTGACCAGCACCTCGCCCTGCGCGAGCGGCGATACATCATACTCGCGCATCGTGAGTGGACTGCCGAACTCCTCGAGAACCGCGGCTTTGCCGTTCACAGGTATCGCTCCGTGGTCTTGCCGATGACCGTCGTCTCGAACACTGATTCGTGCTGACTCTGTTCTCCGCATCGGCGGTTGTTCCTTCCGGGTGGTGGCCGCCCACGGCAACCGCACGGAGGCCTCCGCCCGCGGAGCGCCGAACCGGACGATCCTGGAGGCGGTGACTTTGAGCCGGCACCCTTCGGAGGAGGATCACACTATGCCCTTCCGCTCTGCCTTCCTCGGCTGCGGCCCCCGCGCCGCCGCACATGCCAATGCCTACCAGCACATCACTCGCGGTGAGAAGGTCGCCTGCTGTGACCTGGACGAGGAGCGTCTCAAGGCGTTCGGCGAGACGTGGGACATCGAGCGGCGCTACACCGACCTGGCGGAGATGCTGGACACGGAGCGGCCCGATGTCGTGCACATGGTGACCCCGCCGACGCTCCGCGTTGAGCTCATGCGCCAACTTGCGGAGGCCGGCGTTCCTGCCGTCATCGTGGAGAAGCCCATCTGCATCGGGGCCGACGACTACAAGCAGCTCCGGGAGCTCGAGGCAAGCGTTGCGACCAGGTTCACCGTCAACCACCAGCTCCGCTACCACCCGATGGTGCTTGACTTCCTCCAGGCCATCGCCGACGGGGAGATCGGCGAGGTGAAGTTCCTCGATGCCTCGGCCATCCTGCCTATGTCCGGGCAGGGCGTCCACGTGCTCGACCTGACGTTCGCCTTCAACGGGTACGCGCGGCCGCAGACGGTCTTCGGCGCCTCGTCCGGGTACGACGAC
>JASFTE010000605.1:0-3718 GCA_050114035.1 Armatimonadota bacterium
TTCGAGATGGCGGGAGACGGGAAACCGGGCGCGAGGACGAAGGCGTGTATGGTGCTATGGGAGACTGCAAACGCGTGTCAATGCCTGTACCACAAGGATCGGCTGCTGGAGGGCGAGGTCATCGCCCCGGACCTCGTCAGGGCTTGCGGCTTTACGAAGGAGGACTGCTGGGGGCTGGGGGTCGTGCCGAAGCGGTGAAGGGATTCGGCCGGACGCGACGGGCCATTCGCTGTGGCGTGGCCGGCGCGCTCCTCGCTTGCCTGGGTGTGGCAGGCGTTGTCGCGGCGCGCGCTCCACACCCAGACGCACAGACAGACCCGATGGGGCCGGTGCAGGACCCGCTGCAGATCCGCTGGCTAGTCGATGCTGGGGAGCCCCTCAGCGCCCAGCCAGTTGTTGTCGAGGCCACTGCCTTCTGCGGCACGCGCACGGGGGACGTGAAGTCTATCCACGTCGACACCGGAGCGCTGGGGTGGACGCGCCGGGCGCAGTCCTCGCCCGTGCGCACCCTCCATCCGCTCAGGGAGGGGCTGCTCGTCGCCTTCGGGCTTCCGGGGCGACACTCCCCGCCGGTGCGAGTCCCTCCGCGCGGGCTGAGCATGGGGCTGTTCTACCTCGGCGAAGGGGCACCGTCTCTGGTGCGCCTCTCCGCTGACGGCCAGCCGGAGTGGGTTGTGGATCCGTCGGCACCAGCCTATCGGGTCACTGCGCACGGAGGTGTAGTGCTTTGGGACGGCGCCAAGGGCCTGGTGGCCTATCGGCTACAGGATGGCAGGGAGGCTTGGCGGAAGGGAGCGGAGGCGGGCCATTCCGCCGGTGCCGCGGAAGGTGTGGCCGTCCTGCTGGAAGCGCAGGATGAGGCCATCGTGGCCAAGGGGGCGCGGATTGGGGACGGCAGCGTGGTGTGGCGCCTGCCACCAATGCGGGCGCCGGGCCCTCCGGACCGCACCATGTGCGTAAGTGGCGCGTGGTTCTGCCACATCGGACCACGCCAACGGCTCTGGGTCGTCGACGTCCGTAGCGGCTCGATTCGGCACAGCTCCGAGGTGCCAGCGCTCGCCAGGTACTTCCGGGCGGACGGGAAGCAGGTCGATGGGGACTGCACGATAGTGGCGGCCCTGAGCGATGCCATTCTCGTGCGGGCCTGGACGCGAGGGCAGAGGCACCGATACTGGCTGCTCGATCTTCCCTCTGGGGAGGTGCGCTGGAGCCTGCGGCCGCGGTCAGTGCCAGGCCGGCCACGAGCCCATGACTTGTCGTACATGTGCGTCTCGGACGAGCGTGTCTACTTCAGGTCAAACTGGTACGTGCCAGGAGAGAGGCTTGTCGGCGTGTCGCTCGCCAGCGGCAAGTGTGTGTGGTCGGTGCCTTGCGGCTGGTACGACGAAGAAGGCAATCTGGAGCAGTGGGTGGCGGAGGCGGACGAGATCGGAGGCATCGTATATCTGCTGGGGGGCGAGGGGGAGTTGGGGATGGTGCACGCGACCACAGGGGAATGGCTGCGGCCTCTGGTCGCCTTACCCGATCCGCTGGGCGCGGCAGCTGCTCTGCCCGTCAAGGCTGGGAACTTGATCCTCGTCTGGGACACCGAGGGCCACCTCGCAGCGTTCGAGCCGCGTCGGACCGCGGGCGATCGGAATCCGGGGACATAATACCTATTCCTGCCCCTAATGAACTCGGAATCCGAATTCCGGCGAGGCCTTACTGAGTCATTGACCGCCTCCAGCGCCGCCTCACCGACCTCACAACCCACCCTTCATCTCCTCCATATGGCCGCCGGCCCCTGCGACAGCCGGCCAGCGCACGGCGACAGAGACACACGGCAACGGGCACACTGAAGTAACCGGAGGAGACAGGGCAAGAACCAATCGCGCCACCATCACGCAACCGGATTGCAGGTACGATAATACCCATCTTCTCCTGACCCCGCCAGCACGAACTCCGACCCGGTCAATAACCAGGGGGGGGTGTCACGACTGTTTCCCACCCGCGCACCCGGCCACGCCCCAAACTACACAAACTACACTCCCAGACTTCGCCGCACAGCCCCGTAGAGCCCAAAGGTGCTATGTGTGAGGTGTGTGAGGGTAATCGAGACACGCTCACCCTCCCGCTCAAAACGTAAGCCAGATTACACTCCCTTGCCCACCCCAGCGTGTTTCCTCGAAGCCGCGAAAATCGATACAACCCCTCCGGCCAAATCGGCAACTAATACCATGCACCACCAAGCCAGTCGCCCTAAGACCACGTCGCACGAAACCTAAGGCAAATCTAAGGTTCATCCGAGCCACGACGTGCTATGGTAGTGACGGGAGATGGCGCAGCAGCAGGATCCGCACCAGGGATCGTCGTACTCGCTCAGCCATCATAGCACCTCATAGATAACCCAGCGTTCGATGCCCGCATGCCATCTCCGCAGAGCCGTCGAACACGGTCTGTGGGGAGTGCTGCGCAGTGGCACGGAGGACGCAGCTTACTAGAGCAAAGGCGGCAATACGGAAGAAACACAACAGCTACGTTCGGCACGAGACGCCCGGTGCGACGGGGTGAACAGCATCCCGCATCGGGCTTTCGCTTTTGTGAGGGTAGAGCTACACAGCGGGGAACGCAGCAAGGGGAGGACTCAGGAGTGCCAGACGCGGGGCGGCCGCACTTCCTGGTCGCGGAACCCGACGAGAGCGTCGCGGCACTGCTCTGTGATGTCCTGGATACGGCCTATCCAGGCAGCAATGTCATCGTGACCGAGGAGGGCGACGATGCGTGGCGGGTGATATGCACAAACCACCGGGACCTGGCCATCCTGGATGTTGCGCTCGCGGGGCGACCGGGTGAGTGGGTACTGCGACAGATCCGGGGCACCGCGCGGAAGCTGCCGGTGATCATGACGGCGGCGGACGCGACGGAGGCCCTGGAGGCCAAGCTGCTCCACGTTGGGGCCGATGACTTCCTGCGCAAGCCCTGCTCCCCCGACGTGGTCCTGGGGCGCGTGCGCGCGCGGCTGCGCCGCGCGCGAGCAGCCCTGGGGCTGGTGCGAGAAGTCAAGGGACAGAGCTGGATACCGAAGATCGAAGATGTGACCCCGTTCGGAACTCGTGGAGTGGATATTGCCGGACTCGTCGGCCAGCTACCATGCCAAGGGCGTCACCTCAACACCCATCCTGCGAGGGTTGACCCCAGGCCCCAGGGGGGGCGGCGCTACAATGCGACGATCTCCCGCATGCGCTGGGCGGTGTCCTTGTGGTCGTCGAGGGTGCCGCCCACCTCGGAGATGACGGGGCCATCATAGCCGATCTCGCGGAGCGCCTGCATCACGTCGGGCCAGTTGACGTCGCCGTCGCGGAGCGGGACGAACTTGTGGGCGCGCCGGTCGAAGTCCTTGAAGTGCACCTTGGCGACTCGCTCGCCGAGGATGCGAATCCAGTGCTGGGGGTAGCCGTAGGTGACCATGTTGCCCACGTCAAGATACACACCGACGTAGGGGCTGTCGACGGCGTCCACGAAGTCGCGCGCCTCGGTGGGCGCAAGGAGGAACTTGTTCCACACATTCTCCACGGCCAGGCAGACCTTGTGCTGCTCGGCCTTGGGCGCGCAGTCCTTGAAGGCATCGAGCGCCCACTGGTAGGCAACGTCGTACTGGCCGTCTTCCTCGAGCTGGCCCGGGTGCACGAGGGAGCAGTCGCAGCCGAGGATCTCGCCGATCTCGGTGGCGCGCTTCATG
>JASFTE010000606.1:0-3712 GCA_050114035.1 Armatimonadota bacterium
GGGCTCGTTGACAGTGGAGTCCGGGCGGTGCTATACTCGCGCCGATTCGGGCCCATGAAAGACGATATTGCGTGGAATGGTGGCCTCTGCGATGTCTGAAGAGGCCACTCTTGATGCCAGTACGACGAAGCGACTGATCCTCCACCGGTGGCTCTACTGGGGCGTCGCCCCCATCGCGGTGGCTCTGGCGCTTACGCTGATCGCCGGACACGTCGTCTCGCCCAGAGACCTCTCGGAGATCCAGGTGGGCAACGTGCTGGAGCTGTTCCTGGCCATCGGCGCCGGGCTGTTCCTCCTTGGATTCGCCATCGACGGCCACTACCTGAACCCCGAGCGCCTCGCCAAGGCTGCGTTAGCCGCGGCGCAGGGCTCGCCTGAGCGGGCCTCTGACAGTGCGGACAATCCGCATGGGCCGTTCGTGCGGAATCGAGTGCTGACGACGGCTTCGGTGGTGTCGCTCCTGGGGATCGGCATTGGGGCGTCCGCCGTCGGGGACGTGGTAGCGGGCGGGACGCTGCGGCAGGGCATGCTGATGATCGTGCTCGGGGCGCTGTACGAGATGTACGTGCTGTCGCGCCACGGGCACTACCGGGACATCATCGACGGCTACGCCCAGATCATCGCGGCGCACGAGGAAGCCGAGGATGACGACGAGGCAGAGGGCGACACCAAGGCCTGAGGCCGCCTCTCCGACTCCCTCCCCCCCGATTGATGGGTCAGCTATGCACTGAGGTCGCGCTCGATGCGATCGATGTGGGCCGGGTCGGAGACGCCCAGGTCGAGCGTCCTGGCCAGCTCGACGTGGCGGGGCGGAGGCAGGATGGGCCACCGGGGGCCGCGCACGGCGTTGCGCTGGGTCCGGATGATGTCCATGCAGACGAGGTCGTGGGCCATGGGGTCGGTGGCGGCGAGCACGGCGCCGTAGTGCCAGCGGAACTGGGGCGCGTTCATGGGGCCGGCATTGTACAGCGGCCAGAGGGCGTCGCAGAGGACGAGGCGCGTCTTGGTCCTGATGTCCGGGTGCGCGCTGAGATGCGCGGCGAACTCGACGTTTGGGCCGCCGGCGGCGTCGTGGAGCACGCGCGGGTCTGAGACGGAGCCCATGTGATTCTTCAGCGCCGCCGTGATCCCGGCGATCTGGTGGGTCTTGAGCATGGGGAGGTTGATGAGGGCGGTGATCTGGTCGGTGAGCACCTTGCTGTACCGCTGGCTCGTGGAGCCGAGCTGCACCGGGTCGCCATACCCCGGGCGCGCGCCGATCTCACTGGGGCTCCCCATCGTGCCGTAGCACTTCACGCCGGGGCCGCCTGCATTGATGGTGTAGCCGCCCTTGATGAGGTCCGGGTCCCAGCGGTCCCAGATGATGACGTTCTCGGGCTTGACGCCGGCCCCCACACAGCCGGCGGCCACGGCGTCGGTCACCTCGACGGAGGTCGATGCGGCCCAGCCGGCGAGGGTGTTCACCTTGAGGCCGACGACGTCTTCGGGCTTGATGAGAGCGGCCCAGGCCTCGTCGCGCTTCTCCCTGCCGGTGACGGCACAGACGGCCTCGTCCACCATGCGCTGCACCACGTCGGCGACCGGCTGCATGTCCTCAGTGAGGGAGCGGGAATCGCGGATGACGGCGACGGTTGCCCGGGCTGCGGGCCGGTCGTCCGTCGCGGCGGCCAGCGCGCGAGCGGCTCCAGTGAGGCCGGCGACGCCGCCGGCGGCTCGGGTGAGGAATTGGCGACGGGTGGTGGGACCGCCTGAGTTCTCCGGACGCTGGGGCACTCTGAGTTCACCCTTTTCGAGGCGGCTCCCGATAGCCCGCCCCCGCCACTATAGCCGCCGTATGGGCTTTCCTCCATGTGACTGGGGTCACGCCGAGTTGAGAGCTGAGGAGCTTGTTCCCGGCGTGGCCGGGCATACCTGCAGTCGCTGGAGGCGGTGTGTGCGGGAGTGGCGAATGACGCGCCATTCGGCGCCGACACGGCGTATGCCGGGGAGGCTGCAGCATGGCTGACGACGACGGAGCGCTCGGGGTGATCGTGGCGAACGACGTGCCGATGTCGATGCGGGACGGGGTGATCCTGCGGGCGAACGTGTTTCGGCCCGATGCGGGCGGGGAGTTCCCGGGGCTGCTGGTCCGGACGCCGTACGGCAAGGCGGTGGGCGGTTACGAGCGATACGTGCGGGCCGGGTACGTTGTTGTGGCGCAGGACACGCGCGGGCGGTACGCGTCGGACGGCCAGTACACTATCTTCACGGTGGAGGACACCGGCGATGCCGAGGACGGGCACGACAGCATCGAGTGGCTCGCGCAGCAGCCATACTGCAGTGGCGTGGTCGGGACGATGGGCGCCTCGTACAACGCGTGGATGCAGTGGACGGCGGCGAAGCTCCGGCCGCCGAGTCTGAAGGCCATGTGCGCGTACTCGATCCCGATGGAGCTGACGGAGGTGGACTGGTGCGGAGCATTCCGGCCGGGGCGGCGCGTGCGCTGGTGGCTGACGACGATTGCGCCGGATCTGAGGCGGAGGGCCGGGTGGCCGCCGCCGCACACGAAGGAGGAGGCGAACCGGATCTGGGAGGAGATCGAGCACGGGCGGTGGCTGAGCTTGCTGCCGTGGCTGGAGCTGCCGCGGTACCTGCCGCCGGGCTTGGCGGAGTACGCTGAGGACTGGCTGCGGCATCCGAACCGGAGGCCGTGGAGATTCGCCGAGGCGCACAAACAGGTCGAGGTGCCGAACCTGGACTTCAGCGGCTGGTACGATCACTGCAACGACACGATGGGGCACCTGCCGGGGATGCAGCAGAACGGGCGCACCGAGGCCGCGAGGACACAGACGAAGCTCATCATCGGGCCGTGGAACCACGGCGGGATGGGGCAGCGGAAGATCGGCGACGTGGACTTCGGGCTGCAGGCGCAGCTCGACATCCACGATGTCATCATTCGGTGGTTCGATCACTGGCTCAAGGGCGCCGACAACGGCATCGACCGCGAGCCGCCGCTGCGGTACTTCGTGATGGGCTCGGCCCAGTGGAAGAGCGCGAGCACGTGGCCGCCCGAGGAGAAGTCGGAGGCTGTCTACTACCTCAGCAGTAGCGGGGACGCGAACACCGTCGAGGGGTCGGGGACGCTGGCGCCGCAGGCGCCCCGCCACGAGGCCTGTGATGCCTACATCTACGATCCGAACGACCCGTGCCCGACGCTGTGGCCGCGGACGCTGTTCACGCATCCGTCGGACCGGCGGCAGCTCGAGTACCGAGGGGACATCCTGTACTACCGGACGCCGCCGCTGGAGCAGGACGTGGAGGTCGTCGGATACCCGGAGGTGTTGCTCTACGCCTCCTCATCGGCGCCGGACACGGACTTCTTCGCCCGACTGGTGGACGACGATCCGGACGGGCCCGCGCAGGACGTGTGCTATGGGATGGTGCGGGCGCGGCATCGGAACTCGCTGGACCAGGAGGAGCTGCTGACGCCGGGCGAGGTCACGGAGCTCCGGATCACGCTCGGGGCGACGGCGTGCCGGTTCCTCAAGGGGCACCGGATCCGGCTCGAGATCACCAGCAGCGACTTCCCGAATCACGACCGCAACCATAACACGGGGCGCAACGACCTTGAAGATACCGAGTTGGCGGCGGCGGAGCAGAGGGTGTTTCATGGAGGGGAATATGGGTCGAGGTTGGTGGTGAAGGTGGACGAGGGTTAGGGGCCCAGGTACTG
>JASFTE010000607.1:0-3705 GCA_050114035.1 Armatimonadota bacterium
CGGCCGGAGGATCTGCTCACCTACGAGTGCGACGGCTACACGCTGGAGCGCGCGACGCCCGACGCGGTGGTGCACGTCACCGGTGCCGAGCAGGTGCAGAAGATCGTCGGGCTGTGCGCCCGCGAGGGGATCCCCTTCTACCCCCGCGGCCTCGGCACCGGCCTCAGCGGCGGATGCACGCCTATCTGCGGAAGTGCTCCCGCCGACGCAGGCGCTGAGGACCCTGACAGCCTCAGCATCGTCATCGCCCTGAACCGGATGGACCGCATCCTGGAGATCGACCTGCGGAACCGCATCGCGGTCGTCGAGCCCGGCGTCATCAACCTCGCGCTCACCGAGGCCGTCCAGGACGACGGCTACTTCTTCGCACCCGATCCCGCGAGCCAGCAGGCGTGCAGCATTGGCGGCAACATCGCGGAGAACTCCGGCGGCCCGCACTGCCTCAAGTACGGCGTCACCGCCAACCATGTCCTCGGCGTCGAGATGGTGCTGCCCAACGGCGACCTAGTGCAGCTCGGCGGCAAGGCGGAGGACGCACCCGGCTACGACCTCGTGCGACTGGTCATCGGCTCCGAGGGCACGCTCGGCATCGTCACCAAGGCTGTGGTCCGCCTCCTCCGCGCACCCCAGGGCGTTCGTACCATGCTCGCCATCTTCGACTCCGTGCGCGACGCGAGCCAGTCGGTGTCGGATATCATTGCCGCCGGGATGATCCCGGTGGCGCTGGAGATGATGGACCGGCTCATTGTCGGCGCCGTCGAGGCCGCGTACGGATTCGGCTTTCCGCTGGATGCCGAGGCAGTGCTCATCGTTGAGCTGGACGGCATAGACGCGGGCCTGGATGATGCACTGGCGAGGGCGCGGAGCACCTGTGAGAGGAACGGAGCGCGCGAGGTACGGATGGCAGGCACCGACGAGGAGCGGCTGCTCCTGTGGACGAGTCGCAAGCGCGCCTTCGGGGCCGTCGGGCGCCTGAGCCCGAGCTTCTGCACACAAGACGGCACCGTCCCGCGCACGAGGCTGCCGGAGATGCTCGAGCGGGTCGCCGCGATAGGCGAGCGATACGGCGTCCGCATTGCCAACGTCTTCCACGCCGGCGATGGGAACCTGCACCCGCTCGTTCTCTTCGACGATCGCGACGAGGAGCAGGTGCGCAAAGTGCCGCAGATCGGCGGTGAGATCCTCGAGGCCTGCGTCGAGCTCGGCGGCGCCATCACCGGAGAGCACGGCATCGGGAGCGAGAAGATCGAGCACATGCCACTGGTCTTCGATGACACAGCCCTGCGCGCTATGCGCGGCCTGAAGCGCATTTTCGATCCGGACGGCATCTGCAATCCGGGCAAGATCCTGCCCGCGGAAGTGGGACCTGCCCGTGCGTGACATCGGGAGTGCCATAGAGAGCATTCAGCGCGAGGTTGGCTCCGACGTGCTCGTGACCCCGGCCGACCCGACCGAGTACGCCGTCGACGGCATCGAGCCCCTCGCTGTCGCGCGGCCCGCGGACGCGGTCGAGCTGGCAGACGTGCTGCGCCTCGCCGGCGAGCACCGGGTGCCGGTTTTCCCCCGCGGCGCCGGGTTCTTCAGCCATCTGGGTGCCCCTCTGTCCGCCTCGGGCATTGCCATTCCCCTGGAGCGCCTCAATGCGATGGTGGCCTACGAGCCGGCGGATCTGACCGTGACGGTCCAGTCCGGGATGACCCTCGGCGCATTGCAGCGGTACGTGGCGGAGTGCGACCAGTGCCTGCCGCTGGATCCTCTCTGCCCAGACGGCGCCACCATCGGCGGCATCGTCGCGGCCAATGCCAGTGGCCCCAGCCGCTTTCGCTACGGCACGGTCTCGGACATGGTGCTTGGGGTGCGCGCGATCGCCATGACCGGGGAGATGCTCAGCGCGGGCGGCCGGGTCGTGAAGAACGTGGCCGGGTACGACCTGGGCAGCCTCCTGGTCGGATCCCTCGGGACCCTGGCGGTGCTGGCCGAGCTCACCTTCAAGGTCTGGCCCCGTCCTGCAGCGCGACTCACGATGCTCGGCCGCTGCGCGTCGTGCGAGCAGGCACAGGAGGCGGCCACTGCGCTCATCGGGTCGCAGCTCGAACCGGTGTTTATCGAGTTGCTGAACGCCAACGCGCTGCTCGGGCGTGGCGACTCAGGCGGGGAGGGGCACGCCTCGACTTCCGAGCCCGAGCACGCCGCCGCGATCGTGGTCGGCTTTGACGGCTCGGGGGCCGACGTCACATACCAGCGCGCGGAGGCCGAATCCCTTCTGCAGCGCGCGGGCGTGGCGACGCAGAGCCTCGACGGCGACGACGGGGTAGTGGCCCGGATGTGGCTGCGCACCATCCTTCGGCAGATTGCGACGGGGCCCACCGGCCTTGTCACCATGAGGCTCTCCGTGCTGAGCAGCGACGTCGGGACGGCGATCGCAGGCGCTCAGCAGTTGGCCTCGGACTTCGACTGGCGTTGCGCGGCGCAGGCGCACGCGGGCAACGGTATCGTGCACATCGTGGCCGAGGCGCCGTCGCCGACCGACGAGCCGCCCGAGCGCGTCGCCGGCCTGTGCGAGGGGCTGCGCGAGGAGGCCGAGGGGCTCGGCGGATGGGCCATCATTGAGCGCGCGCCGGCGGGGGTCAAGGAGCTCGCCGGCGTGTGGGGGAAGGCGGCGCCTCAGGGTAAGCTCACCGCATCCATCAAGGAGGCCTTCGATCCCGCGGGGATACTCAGCCCGGGACGACTGCCCGATGGCCGCTAGAGCGCCACAAACACTGGACGTGGTGGGCCGAGAGGACGGAAGGGCCTCGGTCCATCCTCCGCCGCCCTTCGCCGACGAGGTCCTCCAGTGCATCCACTGCGGGCTGTGTGCCACCTTCTGCCCGACGTACGCCGAGGCGCGCACGGAGATGGCGGCGCCGCGGGGGCGCATCCACCTGGCCCGCGCCGTGATGGAGGGCCGCCTGCGCCTCACGCGCGAGGTATTCCAGCACCTGGACCAGTGCCTCGACTGCCGCGCCTGCCAGACGGCCTGCCCCTCGGGCGTCGAGTACGGAGCGCTGCTGGAGAAGGTGCGCGCCTGGCCCGAGTACCGCCGCGCCCGGCCGCTGCTGGAGCGCGCCGCCATGGCCGTGGCGCTGCGCTGGATCATGCCCAGCCCGCGCGGCCTGCGAGTTGCCGGCGTGATGCTGCGCCTCTACCAGGGCCTCGGCCTGCAGTTCCTGCTCCGCAGAAGCGGCCTCACCGCGCTGCTCCCCCGGCGCATCCGGGCCGCGGAACAACTCCTCCCGCCGAGGCTGGAGCGACACCTCCCGGCCCTTCCGAGAGTCATGCCGGCCAGGGGCGAGCGGCGGGCGCGGGTGGGCTTCCTGTCCGGCTGCGTCATGGACATGATGCTCCGCTCTGTGAACTGGGCATCGGCCGAGGTGCTTGCGCGGAACGGCTGCGAGGTTATCACTCCGCTCGGGCAGCGGTGCTGCGGCGGTCTGCACGTGCATCAGGGCGAGTTGGGGGCCGCCCGCGAGCTGGCGCGGCACAACATCGACGTCTTCGAGCGCGCCGAGGTGGACGCCATCGTCGTCAACGCCGCCGGCTGCGGCTCCACGATGAAGGAGTATGCGGAGCTTCTCAGCGACGATCCGGTGTACGCCAAGCGCGCCGCCAGCTTTGCCGAGAAGACGCGCGACATCACTGAATTCCTCATCGCCCTCCCCCTCA
>JASFTE010000608.1:0-3704 GCA_050114035.1 Armatimonadota bacterium
CGCAGAGACGCTTCTGCAGCGTGACGTTGGCGGCTATCTGATCCATCGGCACGTGCCCCGGGCCCTCGATGATGACCTGCACACCCGCAGCGCGCGCCGCATCCACCAGCTCCCCGAGCACGATCGTCTCCTGCACCTGGGCGCGGTCAGTGGCGTCGGTCAGCGCGCCGGGGCGGAGGCCGTCGCCGAGGCTGAGCGTGACGTCGTAGCGCGCGGCGATCTCCAGAACGCGGTCGAAGTGCTCGTACAGGGGATTCTCCCGCTCGTGGGCCACGATCCAGCGGGCGTGGAACGCCCCCCCGCGGCTGACGATGTCGCACGTGCGTCCCTGCCGATGGAGGCGGCCGACGGACTCCCGCGTCACGCCGCAATGCAGGGTCAGGAAGTCCACCCCGTCGGCCGCGTGCCGCTCGAGGACCTCGAACATGGACTCTGCGGTCATGTCGTCCACACTGTCGCCCGCCCGCATGGCCTCGATGCCGGCCTGATAGATGGGCACAGTGCCCAGCGGCACGTCGCACGCTTCCCGAATCGCCCGGCGGGTGCTGTCGATGTCGGTGCCCGTGCTGAGGTCCATCACGGTGTCGGCGCCCGCATCGAGCGCCGCGCGCAGCTTGGTGAGCTCCTCCTGGGTCGAATCGAAGTCCAGGGACGTGCCGAGGTTCGCATTCACCTTGGTGCGCAGGCCCGACCCGATGCCCATGGGCGTGACGCCGGAGCTGCCGGCATTGCGAGGAATGACGATGGTGCCGCGGCGCAGTCCGTCGAGGACCGCGGCCACCGGCACGCCCTCGGCGTCGGCCACCTGGCGGACCGCTTCGGGCACGCCGTCGCCGGGCTCGGCGCCAAGCTGCCTGATCTTCTCGATGAGCCTCATGGGCAGCCGCCTCGTCGCGGGAGTGGTCAGTGGCCAGTGATCAGTGGTTGGTCGGTACGCCAGAAACGATGGCCAAGAGGGCGTGATCCGCAGCGTGGATTGCTGCTTGCCTTCTCCTTTGCCGCTCCTCTTCTCTGCCTGCCGTACGCCTCGAATTATATCGCACGGTGTGTGAAAACGCAAGGAGACGGCTCGCAGGGGGTGTGTCTCACGAATGTTGGGATCAGGCGGCGGGGCCAGAACCAGCGGCAGGCAGCTGTTTCCCAACCTGTCCCTGTGGCTCACCGTTTATGCCAGCGCGTCCACTCGTCGCCGACAGCAGGAATGCATGGCACCGAGGGAAATGGGTGCCTGTCCCTGACTGACCTTCACTTTGCCTGAAGGTACGCGATGCGGCGCGCAGCAGGCGTCCTACGATGTGTGGCGGTTGGTGGTTGATGAAGCGCAGGGCGATCTGCAGGTAGCTGAGGGCTCGGCGCATGGCGGGATCCACGTGTCGTCGGAGACCGCGACGCACACCATGCCAGGTCGCCATCAGCAGCCACAGGTACGCCAGGCACAGCAAAACTGCCAGGCGCAGGATGCGGTCCGGATCGCGCAGGCGGGTGGCTTCCAGATCGAAGCCGCGCCCCTTGAGATCGGAGAACATCTCGTCGATGCGCATCCGCTGCCGGTAGATGCGGCGCAGGCCGCCCGCAGGTAGATCCGACACCAGCACCCATGGCGTGTCCTCGCCCTCCTGCCACGCCAGCGCACACTGCACGGGCCCGTAGCGCCGCAGCGTGATGTGCACATCGGGCCACAGCGTGCGTCGTCGGGGCGCGAAAGTGTCTTGTGCTTGCCATGCGGCACCGCACCTATCGTAGAACCAGGTGTCGTTTTTGAAGCGCAGGCAGAAGTGCCATCCCCGGCTGCGGATGACCTTGATGGCTGGGATGTTGCCAAACTCCCGGTCGCCCACGACCACGATGGTGGCCGTCGGCGGCAGCGCCGGTGCGGCTGCCTCCAGGAGCTGTCGCAGCTCTGTGGCGCTGGTGGCTTTCGGGCCTTCCAGGATCATGGCCGCTACAGGAAGGGCGCGCCCGCGGAACGGCACAGCGGCCAACAGCAGGTTGGCGTGCTTCCACTGGGTGCGATCCACCAGCAGCGGCAGTGGATCGGCAGCGCAGCAGGCGACGAATCCCCGTGCCAAGTCGGGCAGCAACTCGGTGACAGTGAAGCTGCTGCGCATGATCCAGCGGCGCAGACGCTGCCAGACGGTTTTGGGCTCGCCGGCGAAGGCAAGGGCGGCGGCGATGCGGTTCAGATGACAGCTGGCGCTGAGCACGACGCCCAGGATGGCCAGTGGCAGGAACCTGAGCAGGTGCTTTTTGCCTGTTTGGCGGAGGAGCTGGCGCAGGCATTGGTCTATCTCTTGCAGCGAGCGGTGGCTGTTGTGCATGATTCACCCATCCCTCTTGTCCAAGATGATGGGTGTTTCTTGCACATACGTTCGCAATCTTGCACAGCACACCACCGCTCACGAAAAAAACTCCCCTCCCCATTCCAAAGTGAAGGTCAGTCAAGTGACTGTCCCCGGTTCTGTGGATACGAGAACACCGCCTCCTGGGCGCCGGGGGCGCCGCTGAGGCGCACGGTGCCGTCGGGGCTCAGTTGTGCCTGCTTGCGCGCCACTTCGACGCTTACGGGCATGGCTCCCTCGAGGGAGGGCGCCCGGACCACGAGCGCCTTCGGGGCACGGACGTGTGGCGCGAGGTCGATGGCCAGCCGGATTGCCCTCGGCCCGCGTTGCACGGTGAGGGAGACTCGCCCGAATTCCGTGGGCAGTCCATCGGCCCACAACAGGCTCAAGCCGAGCTCGAGGTCCTCGAACCCCTCAAGCAGCCAGAGCTCCTCGCCTCGCTCAACCACCAGGGCGCTGCGGAGCTGGGCCAGCGCCAGTGCGGCCCGGGCTACCGGCCCATCGTGGTGGGCGTCCTGGACTGGGCCCCATGCCGCCGCAGCGTCGAGCTCGCGCGCCTGGGTCTTCAGGCGCGGTGCTCCTGCGAGCCCGAGAAGCTCGGCCACGCGGGCGGCACCAAGCAGCCCGACGGCTGCGGCATGCCGTGCCTCCGCGGAGCCAAGGGCCCGGCCGTCGGCCGTCGTGAGCCATTCGCTTCCGGCCTTGATGGCGGGCCATGCCCTGTCCGCCCAGTTGCGGTCGCCCGTGAGTAGGGCGTGACGTGCCAACGCCTGGAGCGCGAAGCCGTGAGCGCACGGGTCGTCGGCCGCATCGCGCCACCGGCCGTCGCCGCCCTGCGCCAGTGCCAGGAGTGCCTTCGGTGGGGGGTTATCCCAGTATGCCCGCAACATGCGCTCAGCCTCAGCGTGCTGGCCGGCAAGATCGAGGGCGGCGATGATGCAGGCGGCGCCGGCGTGGGAGAACTGGTCCGGGCCGCCCCGGCTCGGCAAGGCGGCGAAGTAGGCATCCGACTGGGCTCGCGTCATCATGGTGTGCGCGAGGGCCGAGTACCAGTGCGTGCCATGCGGCTCCGGGAGGACCACGCGCGCACCGGCGGCGAGCCAGTCGCCCCATACGTCCTCCGCAGCGCGGCGCAGGCTCCGCGGAGTCCACGCCGATGTGACCGAATCGGGCACTGAGCCGGCCTGGCATGCCACCACGAAGGTGAGCTCCTGCTCCTCGTCGGGGGCGAGGACGAGCTCGTAGGTCAGCGGGGCAGTCTCGTAGAGGAGCTGGTCCTCGTCGCCGCCGACGTCCACGTAGTACTCCGCGATGTTGGACACGGCGCCCCGGAGGATGTCCTCGGTGCGCACCTGGACGCCGGGG
>JASFTE010000609.1:0-3697 GCA_050114035.1 Armatimonadota bacterium
GCGACACCGACAAGATCAGCGTGGCCCTCGGCGCCCTGGCAGCGGATTCTGAGCAGCTAGAGGCGATCATGGAGGCTGTCGCGGAGCGCGCCGAGGGTGCATCCCTCTCCGACGAGGCACAGGGGCTGGTCCAGGACATCGCCCTGCAGATTCTCACTGGCCTGGCGACGAGCGAGGGTGGACTGAACACACTCGCCAAAGCGATGTCCGGGATGGGGAAAAGCGCGCACCTCCTGGCCGGCGTACCCGGGCCCGAATCGCGGACCAGTAGGCCCAGCAGTCGACTGATAGCGGATCATGCCGCGGTGCTCGGCGAGCTCATGAGCCATGACGATGCGGGAGCGCTCATCACCTCCGATCCACACCTGGCCGACACGTTGAGCCTCACCCTTGCCGACAACATCGCCGAAATGGCGCGCGCAGGCAACATCCGCGACATGGCCGATATTGCCAATCACGTGCTCACCATAGCACACAGGGAGCTCGCCCGACGAGTGCGGCTCCGGCTGTGGGAGCGCCGCGACGGGATGGACGCAATTCTGCGCGCATTCGCGGCCGCGGACGCCGCCGACCGGGAGTTGCTCGCCGATGTGCTGACCCTCGCGGGTGCGGCGGCCGTTCCAGGCATGCTCGAGGTAGCGGTCCAGCGCGCCTCCGGCGGAGTCGCCGGCACCGTGTCCCGCGCCATCGCCCGGATGGGGGCCGACGGCCAGAAACAGGTGGCTCAGCAGATCCGCGAGGGCCAGGCCGAGCAGGCAGCGATGGGCGTGGAGATCCTCGCCCGGGTGCGCGGCGAGATCGCAGACGAAGCGCTGCGTCATGCCGTGCGCCGGCCCGAGGTGCAGGTGCGCCTCGCGGCACTGGAGTCCGCGCCGCATCTCAGCGCGCCGGTCGCCAGCAACGTGGCACTGGCGCTCACTGACGATCCGGAGCCGACGGTCAACATCCGTGCCATTACATGCCTCGGCGAGCTCAGAGACGACGGCGGCATCCCGCGCCTGGCCAACATCGCGCTCACCCGAGGGCGCAAGGCGGACCCGGAGCGGCGTCGAGCCGCCGTGTCCGCACTTGGCAAGATCGGCAGTGAGGCGGCCATAGAGGCGCTCGTGCAGGTGATCAAGAGCGGTTGCTTCTTCGGCCGCCGAGCCAATGATGAGATCCGTCTGAGCGCCGTCCGCGCGGCGGCCGAGATCGACACCGAGGAGGCCGCAGTGGCCCTGGATGACGCTGCAGCTGCGAGCCGGGGCGCCGTTGCCGCGGCGGCGCGGGAAGCAGCATCACAGATACGAACCCAGGGAGCCCCCGGTGAGACACCGGTGGGGGCCACGCCGGCCCAGCAGGAAGCCGGGGCAGCATAGTCCAAGCACCGCCGATCGCCGGGACCCACGGCCCATCTCGCCGATGGGTCCGGGCGGGGCGCCGCCCGTGCGGCGCCGAAGGGGGAGAGCCAAGTGCCAGAGAGCCAGCTAACGTACGAGCAGCCCGCGGAAAACGCCGTCTCCGACGAGAAACTGCAGACCGCCGAGATCGCCCGCCGCGCCGAGGACGTGGTGAAGAGCCTCCACGCCGTGTCGCGGTCCGCCGCCATATACCCCTTGGGCCACGCGCTCGTCACGAAGGCCACAGAGGACGCCCTCGGCACGATCTACCACGCACTCAACGTCACGCCGTCCGTCGCCCTCGTGATGACCGAGAAGGATGTCCTGTGCGAGAACTTGCCGCTGCACGGCGCCAGGGGCGTCGCCGATGAGTTCATTGCCGACTGGCACACGCGCAACGTCAGCAGCATCACGTTCA
Source organism: Armatimonadota bacterium (assembly GCA_050114035.1). Classification (GTDB taxonomy): domain Bacteria; phylum Armatimonadota; class Zipacnadia; order JAUWAU01; family JAUWAU01; genus JAUWAU01. Next base: position 1,798 of record JASFTE010000609.1, read on the forward strand.
CACAGGGCATCACGCTGGAGGAGCTCAACACGCTGGTCAGGATCTCGGCGACCCCGGTGGAGGAAGACACCACCGACTTGGTGCCCGTTGACGAGCAGCTCGCGGAGGACGGTGTGGAGCACATCCGGGTCACGTCGTTCATCGACGAGGTCGGTGAGCGGGCGGACGACAAGCGGCAGCGCATGCGCGCCAGAGCCGTCTACACCAGCGCTCTGGACGTTGCGCGGGCTGCGCTGGATAGCGCCCGCATCGGACAGGATGTTGATGTGGAGAAGGTGCGGGCAGTGGTCAGTGACATGGTGGACAGCCTGGTGACGAACGAGGCGGCGCTGATCGCCCTGGCCAACATCCGCGAGCATGACGAGTACATGTTCGCCCACGCGGTGAACGTGTCGGTCCTGGCGCTGGCCTTGGGCTGCGCCATGGACATACACGACGCGCAGCTCGTCGACTTCGGCATCGGCGTCATGCTGCACGACGTGGGCAAGACGCAAATCCCCGACGAGGTGCTGCACAAGCCAACAGCGCTGACTGAGGGCGAGCGCGCCCTGCTCCGGCGGCACCCGGTGGAGGGCGCGCGGATGCTCGCGCGCATGGCAGGTGCGCCAAAGGTAGGGCTGGTGGTCGCCTATGAGCACCATATCCGCCACGACGGCAGCGGATACCCGAAGCTCATTCAGCGCCGCTCGCCCAGCATGTTGAGCCAGGTGGTCGGCACGGCCGACTACTACGACATCGCCACAACACTGCGGCCGGGGACCAAGCCGCTGCTGCCCGACGAGGCCATCGCGGAGATGCTGCGGTCGCGCGGGACGAGCTTCCATCCCAACATACTGGACAAGTTCGTCCAGATGATGGGCGTGTTCCCCCCGGGCACCTTCGTCAAGCTGGACACCAACGAGTTCGCCGTCGTGCTGAGCAACAACAGCGATTCCCCCGAACGGCCTCGGGTGCGGGTCGTCGTCGACGCAGAGGGTAATCGCCTCGCCGAGCCGGCGGATGTGGACCTGCGCGAGACCGACAAGGGAACCGGGGAGCACGTCCGATCCGTCGTGCACTCCATGGATCCCATCCTCAAGGAATTCGACGTCGGGTCTGTACTCTGAGGTACTGACGAAGGGGCGGCCAGAGCGTAGGGGTAAGCGGCCCGGCGTGCCGCGTCGTCTCCCACAATCACCGGAGCAAGGGCATCTATGCCCCGGCAGAGCTGCCGGCGTGTGCAGCAGCCTCCAGCCTCGGTGGCCTCAGCTCGCCCAGGGCCTCAACCGCGGCACGGCGCAGGTTGGCGTCGTCTGCCTCCGCCGTGGCGATCAGCGTATCCTCAGCGACCTCGGGCCCGAGTCGGGCGAGGGCCTGAGCGGCGGCGTACTGCTGATCTGCCGAGCCATTCCTGATGAATTCGGTGAGGAAGTCGGCCGCTCGGTCGTCTCCCAGAGCGCCAAGTGCCTCGATGGCCGCGTCTTCCAGAGGCTGCCGCCGCCTCGCGGCATCCGTGATCCACTCGGCCGCCCCCTCAGCGCCGACGTGCACCAGAGCACGCATGGCCTCCTCCGCCACGCTCCGCTCGGGATCATCCAGTGCATCGCGCAGGTGGGGCGCCGCTTCCGCTCCCCGCTGCCCCAGGCAGCTGGCCGCGGCGGACCGGGCGTCGGGATCGTCGCTCTCGCGCACGAGTGCCCCCAGCGCGTCAAGCGCGGTGGGGCTGCCGCAGTCTCGCAGCGCATAGAGCGCCCGGAGTCGCGCCTGCTTCTTGCCGTTGCGCGCCAGGCGAGTGAGCCGCTCGATATCCATCGCCTCTTCCACCGCCGAGAGCGAGCGGACGGCGGCCTGCCGCACCGCAGGCTCGGGATCCTGGGTTGCCTTGCGTATCGCTTCGAGTCGCTTTAGCATCCGCCTCACG
>JASFTE010000610.1:0-3690 GCA_050114035.1 Armatimonadota bacterium
CGACCAGGGCCAACTGCGCCTCACGATATCCAAGATCGGCAGGGAGACCGACTTCCTCCTGCCGAGCGTCCAGGAGCAGATGGACGCCCAGCAGACCAGGCAGCAGGCGGCCCCGATGCGCTTCCGCTCCGGAGAGCCATACTTCGCCGTCCGGGGTTTCATCCAGGATCGCACCGGCGAGCCCCTCTCCCAGAGGCTCCGGGTTGGCTCCACGTCACTGGTCAGCAAGTCCGGCGAAAGGCAGCCGGCCGTTCACGTCACCTATTCCTCCCTGCGCAACGAGCCCAGCCTCAATCGCATCTACGAGCCCCCGGCCCAGACAGCAGGCGCCCAGCAGCCCCGCTCCTCCCAGCCCTGGGCCTCGAACGCCTTCAACCTGCGGAACTATGTCAACACGGAGCCCACGACACCGGACGCTTTCCTGCCGCCAGACCTGCTGAACTTCGCGGCATTCTTCAGGCCCTTGAGTGCCGAGGCAAAGCAGATTGACTTCCACCACATCGCCCTCGAGACCCAGGTGCAGGAGTCCGACGACATCCGCTTCGAGGACCTCACCACCACAAGCCCCCCGGTGGAGAAGCTCGCCGCCGGCTATAGGGTCGCGCTGGAGGGGGTACGCCACCAGCTGGCAGAGCACACACTTGTGATTTCCTTCGATCGAGAGCCCCATAGAAAGACGCACGAGCTTCTCGTGACCCTCCGCGTGGCTCTGGCCAGACCGGGGGGCACGCTGCCCTCGAGCCTTAGGTTCACCCCGCCGCTGGTGGAGGACGACATGGGCGACCGTGCGGTGTGCCGCAGGGCCGGCGGACCCCGGGGACGCCCGCTCCCGGCGGAGATGGCCAAGAAGGCCGCCGGCAGCGAAAGCGAAAAGCGGGAACTGTGGTATGCCAGTATGATCGACCCGGACGCCAAGCGCTTCACCATCACCACCCGCCTCGCCGTCGCTGCGCCGCCCACCAGGCGCGAGTTCCTCATCCGCGACATCCCTCTCCCCTGACGCCTCGGTCCCCGATTTCGGGCCTCGGGAGGAATCTCGCGCCAGACGTGGGAAGCCCAGCCTGGCGACCGAGTCGCCATCACCATGGGTATCCCACGTGCTCCTCTGCTCCTGGCGCTCCTTTGGGCCCTCTGCGCCCATTCGCCCCTGGCCGCCAGGACCAAGCTCGTCGTCTGGGGCCTCCCCTCCGGCGAGTGGACCCGCGGCCGCGACGCCGCCATCGCCGAATTCACCCGCCGCCACCCGGGCATCGAGGTCGTCTCCCTGTCCATGGGCGCGGGGAGCATGAACCCGCAGAAGCTCATGACCAGCATCGTCGGCGGCGTGCCGCCGGATCTCGTGCACCAAGACCGCTTCACCATCGGCGACTGGGCCTCGCGCGACGCGTTTCGCGCGCTGGATGACCTCATCGCCGCCGACACGGGGCCGGACGCGATCCGCGCGGAGGACTACTACCCGGCGTGCTGGGAGGAGGCCGTCTACGAGGGTAGCGTCTACGCCATCCCGTTCAACACCGACTGCCGGGCGCTCTACTACAACAGGGACCTGTTCCGCCGGGCGGGGCTCGACCCGGGACGCCCGCCGCGGACATGGGATGAGCTGTTCGACTACGCCGTGAAGCTGACGGAGTACAACGAGGACGGCAGCTTCAAGACCATCGGCTTCATCCCCAACTACGGCAATAGCTGGCTGTACCTGTATAGCTGGCAGAACGGCGGGGAGTTCATGTCCCCCGACGGCCGGACGTGCACGCTGGCCAACGAGGCGACCACCGGCTCGCTGGAGTTCATGGTGCGCTGCTACGACGCCCTGAAGGGCGCGGACCGTATCGGGGCGTTCACCTCCACCTTCCAGCCCAACGAGCTCGACCCGTTCATCGTGGGCAAGGTGGCCATGAAGATCGACGGCAACTGGGTCCTGGACAGAATGGCCCGCTTCGGCCCGACGGTGGACTTCGGCGTCGTCGCGGCGCCGGTGCCGGAGGAGCGGCTCGAGGGCGCGGGGCGGTTCGCGGGGCGGCCGACGTTCATCACATGGTCGGGCGGGTTCTCGTTCGCCATTCCCGAGGGCTCCAAACACGTGCGCGAGGCGTGGCTGTTCATCAAGTGGATGAATAGCCTCGAGGGCCAGCGGGTGATGCACGAGGGGCAGAAGCAGTACAACGCCGGCAAGGGCCGCCTGTACGTGCCGAGCATGTCGGCGAACCAGACGGTCAACGAGGTCATCTTCCGGGAGTTCGCGCCCACCGAGCCCAAGTACCGCGATGGGCTGCGGACGTTCCTGGGCCTGATGCCCGTGTCGCGCTACCGGCCGGTGACATTCGTGGGGCAGAAGCTGTGGGACGAGCACGTGCGGGCGTTCGATATGGCCATCCATCACAAGGCTGCTCCGGACGAGGCGCTGCTCGCCGGGCAGGAGTCCGTGCAGGCGGAGCTGGACAAGATCTTCACGCGGGAGCAGTATCCCCCGCTCCACTGGCGGGCCGTGGTGGCTACACTCAGTGGGCTCGCGCTCGTTGGGGTGCTCGCCGTCGTCATGCTCTGGCGGAGGCACGCCCGGGTGGGCCGGCTGCAGCGCAGCGAGGTGCTCGCCGGGTACCTGTTCGCGTCGCCGTGGGCGATCGGCTTCCTGCTGTTTGCGGTCGGGCCCATCGTGGCGTCGCTCGTGTTCAGCTTCTGCAGCTACGATGTGCTGCACCAGGCCCGCTCGGTGGGACTCGGCAACTACCGCGAGCTCCTGGGGCTGCACGACTTGCAGGTGCACTGGATGAGTGGGCTGGGCGATGTGGAGCACTGGTGGCACTACCTGCAGCCCGGCCGATACTTCACCATCACCGCGACGGCGAACGACCCGATCATCTGGAAGTCCATCTACAACGTGCTGTACCTGTCGATCTTCGGCATCGGCCTCGGCCTCGTGGTCAGCCTCTCACTGGCTCTGCTGCTCAACACGGACGTCCGTGGGATGAGCTGGTACCGCACGGCCTGCTACCTGCCCACCATCACTCCCGTCGTGGCGGCGGCGCTGCTCTGGCCGTGGCTGCTGAACCCCGAGATCGGGCTCGTGAACCTCATCTGGCGGGCGACGCTGGGGGCCTGGCTGGACATCCCGGCTCCCGCGTGGCTGGCCGGGGAGCTCACCTCGAAGCCGAGCTACGTCATCGTGGGCCTCTGGGGGGCCGGCGGGGCCATGATCCTGTGGCTCGCGGGGCTGCAGGGCATCCCGCAGCAGCTCTACGAGGCCGCCCAGATCGACGGCGCCGGCTGGTGGGCACGCTTCCGGCACGTGACGCTCCCGATGCTCACGCCCTACATCTTCTTCAACCTCATCATGGGCACCATTGGCTCGCTGCAGCGCTTCACGGACGTCTACATCATGAGCGGCCCCCTGGGCGGGCCCGTGGACAGCACCATGGTGCCCGTGCTGTACCTGTTCAACAACGCCTTCCAGTACTTCCGCATGGGCTACGCCTCGGCATGGGCGTGGATCCTGTTCCTGATAATCCTGACGCTGGCGCTAATCCAGCTCAAGCTCGCGCCGCGGTGGGTGTACTACGAGGGGCAGAGGAAGTAGCGGGCGGCACCGGAAGCGCAATGGAGAAGCTCACCTTTCCAGCGTGGATACTGACCGTCGGCGCGGTCTATGCCGGAGTGGCGGTGTGGCTCACGGTGCTCGTGGACAGCGTCCGC
>JASFTE010000611.1:0-3687 GCA_050114035.1 Armatimonadota bacterium
GCGGACGACGGGGCGAGTAGCTCCACCGGTCCGGAGGCGTGTGCCCATGCGCAAGGAGTCAGTGTCGTTTCTTCAGGAGTTAGTCGAGGCGCCGTCGCCATCAGGTTTCGAGCAGCCCGCGCAGCGTGTCGTCAGGGACCACGTGGGCGCCTTCTCCGACGAGGTGCGCACCGACGTCCACGGCAACGTCATTGCTGCCGTGAACCCGGGCGGCAGCCCGCGCGTCATGTTCGCCGGCCATTGCGATCAGGTCGGCATGATGGTGCGGTTTATCAGTAAGGAGGGCTTCGTGCACTTCGGCTCCATCGGCGGCATCGATCCCGTGATCCTGCCCGGGAGCCGGGTCACGGTCCACGCGGACAAGGGGCCGGTCATCGGCGTCATCCCGCGCAAGGCCGTGCACCTGATGCGCGGCGAGGAGCGCGGCAAGGCGAAGGTGCAGATGTCGGATCTGTACATAGACATCGGCGCCACCAGTCGGCGCACCGCCGAGCGCCGGGTCGCCATCGGCGATCCCATAACGTACGAGCTCGGGATGCGCACGCTCCACCGCGACATCGTCGCTTCCCCGGGGTTCGACGACAAGATCGGCAGCTTCATCGTCATGGAGGCCCTCCGGCTGCTGTCCCGCCGGAAGCTCAGGGCTGCCGTCTTCGCCGTCTCCACCGTGCAGGAGGAGCTGGGACTGCGCGGCGCGCGGACGTCGTGCTTCGGCATCGACCCCCTGGTGGGCATTGCGGTGGACGTCACCCACGCGACGGACTACCCGGGCGCTGAGAAGAAGATCGGCGGCGACATCCGGCTCGGGAAGGGCCCGGTCATCGAGCGGGGCGCCAATATCAACCCGATGGTCGGGGAGCTGCTCCTGAAGGCCGCCAAACGGAAGAAGATCCCGCATCAGATCGCGGGCGCCCCGGGGGCCACCGGCACCGACGCCAACGCCATGCAGATATCGCGCGCCGGTGTGGCTGCCGGGCTGGTCAGCGTCCCCAACCGGTACATGCACACCCCCGTGGAGTTGGTGCACCTGCGGGATCTGACGAACGCCGCACGGCTGCTGGCGGAGACGACGGTCCGGATCGATGACAAGATGGACTTCGTGCCGCGCTAACGGGCAACCACGACGCCGGGTGGTCGTCACGGGGCTCGGCGTCGTTTCCCCCGCCGGGATCGGGCAGCAGGACTTTGCCGCGGGATTGCGGGCAGGTCGCTCGGCGGTTGTGCCCGTCTCGCGGCTCGATGCCTCGGCGCTCCCCTGCCAGCTCGCGGCCGAGGTGGACCGGTCGCTGCTGCCCCCGAGGCCGCCCGCCCTGGATTGGGCCACCCACTACGCCACCGTGGCCGCATCGGAGGCTCTCGCCGACGCTGCGCTCGATCCTCCGGCCGAGCCGGCCAGGATCGGCGTCAGCATGGGCGCCACGAAGGCCGGCCCGGACCTGCTCGAGGCTGCCTGGCAGGCCATGCGAGACGGGCCCGCTGCCGTCCCTGATGGCATGGCCCGCAATCTGAGCCCGGGTGCCGTGGCGCGCACCGTGGCCGAGCGCCTCGCCCTCGCTGGGCCGTGCACGGCCGTCGCGGCGGCTTGTTCCACCGGGGCGCACAACATCATCTGGGCCGCCGAGATGGTGGCGGCCGGGCGGGCGGAAGCAGTCGTCGCCGGGAGCACCGATGCGCCCATCGTTCCGAGCCTGTTCGCCGGCTTCGCCAATCTCCGCAACGTGATGACAACGCACAACGAGAGGGGCGCCACGGCGGTGCGTCCCTTCTGCGCCACCAGGGACGGCCTGGCGGTGGGGGAGGGGGCCGGGGCCGTCGTTGTGGAGGCACTGGAGCAGGCTCGCGCGCGGGGCGCCCGCGTGTATGCTGAGCTCGCCGGATGGAGCACGGCGGCCGAGGCCGCCCACATCACCTCACTGCCCACGGATCCCCGGGTCCCGGTGAGAGCCATCCAGGCTGCGCTTGCCGCGGCGAGAGCGGATCCGACGGCCATCGACTACATCTGCGCCCACGGGACGGCGACGGAGCGCAACGATCCATACGAGACAGAGGCGTACAAGGGGGCGCTCGGGTCCGCGGCCGGGGGAGTGCCGATCAGCTCCATCAAGGGGATGCTCGGGCACTGTATGGCTGCGGCGGCCGCCATCGATGCCGTGGCCACGCTGGTGGCGATGGCCGAGGGCTTCGTGCCGCCGACGGTCAACTACCGGGAGCCCGACCCGAGGTGCGACCTGGACTACGTGCCCAACACGGCGCGTTCCGCCCGGATCGGCTGTGCGCTGTCTCCGTCCTTCGCCTTCGGGGGACACATCGGCGTGCTGCTGTTCAGGAGAGCGTGACGGGCCGCGGGTTGCGCAGGCGGGATTCCATGACGTCACAGGGCAATGGCGCTGCAGACGCAGACGACCTCAGAACGGCGGCCCGGCGGGAGCTTGACGAGTTGGCCGCCGAGGGGCTGGCCCGCGAGCTGCGCACGCTCAGCGCGGCAGGCCCCCGGGCGGAGTTGGCCGGGCGCGAGTGCATCGTCCTGTCCTCCAACGACTACCTGGGCCTCGGCACACATCCCGCGGTCGTCGGCGCGGCCGCCGACGCCGCGGCACGCTATGGCGCGGGCGCCGGCGCATCTCGCCTGGTGACCGGCAACCTGCCCATCCACGAGGAGCTCGAGGCCGAGATCGCTGCGCTCAAGGGCACCGAGGCCGCCATCGTCTTCGCCAGCGGCTACGCCGCCAACCTGGGCCTCATACCCGCGCTCGTCTCCGGCGGCGACGTCACCGTGTGCGACAAGCTCAACCACGCCAGCATCATTGATGCGTGTCGGCTCTCGGGCGCGCGCCTCCGCGTTTACAGGCACGCCGACATGGACAAGCTCGAGGCGCTGCTGCGCCGGGAGGCGGCGGGCAGCCGCCTGCTCGTCGTGACCGATGGCGTGTTCAGCATGGACGGGGATGTTGCGCCGCTGGGCGAGATTGTGGCGCTTGCGCAGCAGTGTGGCGCGTGGGTCGTGGTGGACGATGCCCACGGCACGGGAGTGCTCGGGCCGAGCGGGGGCGGAGCCGTCGAGCGCTTCCGGCTCGACGCGGGCGGGATCATCAATATGGGCACGCTGAGCAAGGCCTTCGGCAGCCAGGGCGGGTTCGTGGCGGGGCCCGCGGAGCTCATCGCTCTGCTGCGCAACCGGGCTCGCAGCTTCGTCTACTCTACCGGACTTGCGCCCCCGTCCGCCGCCGCCGCCCTCGCGGCCATTCGCCTCGCACGGGACGAGCCCGAGATCCGGGAGCGGCTGTGGCGCAACGTGCGCCTGCTGCGGCAGATGATCGCCGGTGCAGGCCTGACGCCGGTGAGCACCGATGCGCACATAACGTCGCTGGTGATTGGCGCCGTGGAGGATGCTCTCGCCTTCGCCGATGCGCTGCTCGACGCGGGGGTGTTCGCCCCCGCGATCCGACCACCCACCGTCCCGCGGGGGACCAGTCGGGTGCGCATCAGCGTCACCGCAGGGCATGCCCGGGGAGATGTGGAGGGGGCCGCGGAGGCAATACGCGGGGCCGCAGGAGTCGTGGTGAGCTAAGCTGAGCGCCCCTCAGTCGGCCAGCTTCGCCGCCGGCAGTGGCTGGAAGTACGTGGCGCCCAGGTCCACGAGGTCGGCGAGGCCGGCATCGTCGGTGCCGGTCATCCGGAAGTACACAC
>JASFTE010000612.1:0-3671 GCA_050114035.1 Armatimonadota bacterium
CTTGGCCGCGAGCGCTGCCGCTATTCCGGCGGCGTGGCCCGTGCCCGAGCAGATGGCCTGGATGCGGACCGAGGAGTGGGCCTCGTGGGTCGTGGAGATGGGCCGGCCGGCGACGAGCAAACCCTCCAGGCCGCGCGGCAGCAGGCAGCGATACGGGATGCCGTAGTAGTCGCCGGTCGGGAGGGACTTGATGATGGTGCCGGTGCCGGCCGGGTTGTGGATGTCGATGTCGTAGGAGCCGAGCGTGACGGCGTCGGGGAACTTCCGCGCGGCCAGCACGTCGTCCTCGGTCAGCACATAGTCCCCCATGATGCGCCGCGTCTCGCGCACGCCGACCTGCGGCGCGGTCCAGAGCAGGTAGGCCCTCTCGAAGCCCGGGACGTGCTGCTGCAGGAGGCGCACGACCTCCCACGTCTGCCGGCGGCTCTCGATCTCGGCCCTCGTGAGGTCGTCGCCGCTGGTGCCGTCAACGTGCGTGACGCGCGTCGTGTTGAAGTGGATCTGGTCCTCGTACGTGGTGTCGAACCAGAGCAGGTTCTCGCGCGGGTTGTCGATCTCCCCGCGCTCCTTGGCGGCGACGTAGATGTCATTGATCTCCTCGCGGCTGGGCATGCGCCGCACGTCCACGCCGCCCATGCGAAACTGCAGCGTCATGGGCTGCATCAGGCCGTCCTCAGCCCGGCCCTTCTCGTACTCCGCCCCGCCACCGGCGGCCATGTCGCCGTCGCCCGTCGCGTCTATGATAATCGCGCCCCGATGCTCCTCGCGGCCGGACTTGCTCTCGGTGGCGACGCCGCGGACGCAATCGCCCTCCCGGATGGTGTCCACGATTAGCGTATGCAGCAGCAGGCGGACGCCGGCATCGAGGACGAGCTCCAACTCCACCTGCTTGAGCTCCTCGGGGTCGAAGCAGTGGTGCACGTTGCCGAAGTGGCTGCTGACCTTGTAGGCGCCGCGCTCCTTGAGGCGGTCAATGATGTCCTGCAGCACGCCGGCGATGAGCTGTTTGTCCTCGGCGTGGAAGGTCATCCACGGGTGCACGACGCCGGCCGTGGCCATGCCGCCGAGGAAGCCATAGCGCTCGATGAGGAGCGTGCTGGCCCCCAGGCGCGCGGCGCCCACGGCGGCGGCGATCCCCGCCGGCCCCCCGCCGCATACGATGACATCGTAGTAAAGACGGTGACAGTCACCAATTTCCGTGGGCAGACGCCAGCGCCCTCCGAATGCCCCTCTTCGGGAATTGGTGACTGTCACCGTTTTTCCGCCTCAGAACGGCATCTGGGTGACCGCCTGGGAAACGAGCGCGATGGCGATGGCGCACATGCCGATGAGGCCCATCCCGCAGGAGAAGCCCGCCATGAGCACGGGTGTGTAGCGGCGCCACTCGCGCGCGCCGAAGCGCCGGGCGAAGTAGTAGCGGCCCAGCAGCGCGCCCGCGAACTCCGGGATCAGCATGTGCGGGAACATGCCCATCCCCCGCAGCAGGCCATAGATGAGCGTGACGGGCAGGGCCAGGTAGGACAGCAGCCCATAGGCGCCCAGGCCGAAGGCCGTTCCGCCGACGATGACCTTCCACTTGATGGCCTGCGTAAACAGCTCGCTGCGCTCCGTCGTGGCCGTGATCCAGAGGGACTGCTGCAGGGCCTGGTAGTCCCAGAACTTCAGCGCGTACGGATACATCACGGACGGGATCGGCGCAAGGCGCCAGATGAACTGCCAGAACAGCAGGCTGCAGGGGATCATCACGACGAAGATGAGCCCCTCGGCTTTGATGACGCTGGTGATCTTCGTCCCCGTCAGCTCCACCTCACGGAACTGCTGGGCGTAGCGCCCGTAGTTGGCCAGCGGTATGGGGGCGAACCACAGCCTCACGCCGCGGTAGCCGCTGAGGATGAACGACGCCTCGCGGACCATGGGGAAGCCGACGAACTGCCCCGTGAGCCCGTACATGCGGGCGTTGATGTACGACTGCAGCGGCGTCCAGATGAAGCCGTACACGGCGAAGAAGATGAGCCCATACTTGAACTCCGGCACCAGGTAGTGGCACAGCGCGATGTAGCCGATGGTGGCGGCGAGATACACGCCGACGGCGGAGCTGAACTTGATGTCCCCCCGACCCACGGGTACGGCGCTGAGGCTGCGCCGCTCGCCCGGCATGGCAGCACGCTGGGTCCGGACCATCTTCCAGATGCCAATGATGGCGATGGCCAGCATGGCGCCGATGATGAAGCTGAGCCAGAAGTCGATCATGTTGGCGAACGAGCAGTGGATCGTCTCCATGCCCGGCTGCCACGTCTCCAGGCCCCGGGGCTCCTCGTACAGGTGCAGCAGGGGGTTGACGAGCGTCGTGAGGATGGCCGCGAGGAAGCCGCCGACGACGACCCAGAAGGGCAGCACGAACCCGACCATGACCCACGCCAGCGACGTGCCGATGCCCGTGGGGGACGAGGGCAGGAAGCGCTCCGTCGCCTGGGTGAAGTCGATCCACGGTATGGGCAAGATGCTCACCGGCCGCACGAGCATGACGCCCGTCAGGGTCGGTATGCCGACGTAGATGACGCCGAAGCTGATGCCGACCATGGTGCCGATGGAGAAGACGCGCCACCGCCAGGTCTCGCCGCGCGTGCCCGTGGACTCGGCGAGGGCGGTGGCGCCCGAGGCGGCCACCGGGGCCATGGGGAACGGGAGCTGCTCCACGTCCGACGTGATGCGAAACAGCGAGTAGCCCATGCTGAACCAGCTAACCCGGTGCAGGAGCTGACTGGCGAGCAGCACGCCGATGGCCGGCAGCCACTCGCTGCTCAGGAAGGTGCGCTGGGCCAGCGCCTCGCTGCCCGGCTGTGGCGCCACCCACTGGGGAATCTGCTCCACGAAGCTCGCCGCCGCCGGCGACCGGACGAAGTACTGGTGCCAGATGAGCTGCGCGAAGGCGCCGCCGGACAGGGCGACTGTGCCCATCATGACCGTGAGGGCGCCGGCCACGTAGTACAGCAGGTAGATCTCGGAGCGCTTGAGGCTGGTGAAGGAGCGGCGGGCGAGCTCGTTAAAGAGGATGATGGTGGTCCACTCGGCCGCCGGGCCCATCGTCTGGCCTGCCACGAGGCCGAGGTAGATGGAGCCCGGCATCATCACGAAGCCGATGAACAGCGCGCCAACGACGGTCTTCCAGTCGAAGCTGTCGATGAACTCGTGAGGCGTCTCCATGAGCTCGCGGTATTCCTCGAGCTCTTCGGCCTCTCGCAGTTCCATGTGGGCGCATCCTGCGGCAGGACGAGCCGTACTGCCCCTCTTCGCCCTCCGCAATGTGTTCTGAGGCGGAGGCCGACTGCTCGGCGGGTGCCTGGGCCAGGCGTCCCGACCGGTGTACCGAGCAGCTCGATTGGGCTCCTCCGCCCCAGATAATCACATGTTCATTCGCTGCCGAGGGCCGCTTTCCTCCTCGTTGCCAAGCACGTCAGTGGTTTTTTCTGGAGCCTGCGAGCCGTGGCGGACGACAGGGACACTCGCCGGGCTCCCAGCGCCGGGCCTGCAGCATATGCACGCGCAACTAGACGGCCACGGGGCCGCCCCTACTCCTCGCCCTCACCAATCGGATGCGCGAAGCGGCGGCCGCTGAGGGAGAGGCTATCGAGGTCGTCGAGGATTGACTCGATACCGAGGATGGTGCAAGA
>JASFTE010000613.1:0-3669 GCA_050114035.1 Armatimonadota bacterium
CGGGCCCGGGCATGGCGATCTCGATCCGGGCCCACTTGGCGAAGCGGCCGATGTCGCCGAGGTCCCTGCCCGCGTCGGCGGCGGGATTGGCGGCGGCGACGAGGGGGCTCGATCCCGTGATATTGGTCTCAATGATGTGCGGAATGCCGCGGCCTGTCGGTCCCGTGTCCACGCCCACCCCGGCGAAGACGATGCCGTTCTTGTGGTTCCAGAGCACATACGTCCCGCCGGCTCCCGCGCCGTTCGCCCACGCCCTGTCTGCGCCCGGATACCGGTCGCCGTCGGAGTTCACCCACGTCATGAAGCCGTAGGGGCACTCGGGGAACTCCTCCGGGTCGAGGCCGACCCGGCCGTCGTCCGGGCCGTTGTAGTTCACGAGCATCTCGTGCGTCTGCTTCGTCTCCAGCTCCTCCACGAACCACTGCGGGATGATCTCCTCATCCTTCCACTTCCCCCGCGCCAGCACCAGCAGCCCCAGCCGGCCCATGTCCTCCAGGTCGAAGTGGAACCGAATCCCGTCCGGCCGCGTGCTCGTGCGCCAGCCCCGCATGCCGATGGCGTCGAAGTACGCCTGCTTCACCACGTCCTCGTAGCCATCGTGGTAGTCCTGCTTCCCATACACGCGTGCCAGCGCGTGACAGAGCTGCTTCGGGTTCTTGTCCGAGTACGTCCACATCTCCCCGGGCTTGTGCGCCGGGTAGTCATCGTAGGGGTAGTCGAAGCCCGAGGACTGCGTAATGACGTGCCACCATGTGGCGTCGGCGTCCTTGCCCTTGAGCTCCGGATTCCAGACGCTGAGCTTCTGGTCGTAGGACGGGATCTTCCCCTGCTTGATTGCCGCCCCCACGGTGAGCGCGTGCCAGGTCTTCCGCAGGGACTTGACCTCCGTCTCGGCGTTGAAGTCGCCCTCCACGTGCACCAGGTACCCGTGCCGCCAGAGCGCCCAGCGGGAGGCCGTGCCCTTGAGCTGCTCGACCACGTCGCCCTTCAGTGCGACGGCCGCGGGCTCGCGTTGCGCCTGTTTGTCGAGGCCCTCACCCGGCGGCGGGAAGTGCAGCCCACTGGCGCTGAGGGTGCCCGTGCACGCCGTCAGCACCGCGCCGAGCGCCGCGGACGGCATCCACTTGTGAAGCCTGCGGTGTCGTGTCATGATGGTGCCCCCCTTCGACTCGCCCGCCTACGTTTTCCCAACGCCGGTGCACCCTACCTGCCCACTGTCACACGCTCACAACGCTCATGACGCTCACCACGTTCACCCTCGGGATCGGCCCGCACAGCCCGGGGGCCCAAGGTGAACGAGGTGAACGTGGTGAACGTGTTCCGGCAATGCGTGCACTCCCGGGCGCGCCGCCCGGCGGCTCGGGCACAGGGATCCTGCTGGGGGGTACTCACCCATGGCTCGCAAGCTCAACGTTGGGCTCATCGGCGTCGGTGTCATCGGCGTCAAGCAGCTCGAGAGCTTCCTCGAGTGCAAGGACGTTGAGGTGCTTGCCGTCGCGGACGTCAAGGAGGACGTGGCCCGGTCGGTGGCCACCGAGTACGATATCCCCAACGTCTTCACGGACTACCGGGAGTTGCTGGACGTGGACGGGCTCGACGCCGTCAGCGTCTGCACGCCGCCCTTCGCCCACGCCGAGCCCACCTGCGCGGCGGCGGCCGCGGGCAAGCACGTGCTGTGCGAGAAGCCCATGGCCATGAGCGTGCAGGAGGCCCGGGACATGGTGTCCGCGTGCCGCGAGGCGGGCGTAAAGCTGGGCATCTGCCACGCGCGCTCCCGCTTCTCGCCCCGCGCCGAGGCCATGCGGCGCTACGTCACGTCCGGCTTCCTCGGCGACGTCTACTACGCGCGCATCAGCCGCTTCCGCCGCCGCGGCCGCCCCGGGCTCGACATCCTGGTGGACTCCAGGTGGTTCCTCGACTCCAGCAAAGCCGGCGGCGGGTGCCTCATGGATATCGGGTGCTACGACATCGACCTCATGCTGTACGTGCTCGACAGCCCGAAGCCCGTAAGCGTCGCCGCCATGACCTTCCAGGGGGTCGGGGCGCCCGCGCCGGCGGGCGTGGTGCACGACGTGGAGGATCAAGCGACGGTGTTCGTGCGCTTTGAGGGCGGCCTCACCGTGACCTTCGAGCAGTCCTTCGCCGCCAACATGGCCAACGCGGACGACATCCGCATCTTCGGCACCAAGGCCGGCCTGGCAGGCGATCCATTGGAGCTGTACACCGAGCAGGAGGGGCAGCAGGTGAAGATCGTGCCCGACCTGCCGCAGCAGTCCCGCGGCGCGCCGCAGCCGCTCATCGCCGACTTCGTCGCCGCCTGCCTGGAGGACCGGGAGCCCAGGACCCACGGCGAGGACGGCCTCACCGTCACCCGGATCATGCGGGCCGCATACGCGTCGGCAGAGCAGGGGCGGGAGGTCACCATCGAGGCGGCCGCATCCGCTTAGCCCGTGCGACGCGGGGGGAGTCCGACACCGATGTCCGAGGTAGCCGTCGCGGCGTGCCCGGCCGGGATCGTGCTCGTCAGCGAGAGCATGGTCGTGACGGGCACGGAGTCCTACCGCACCGACGCCCAGAAGATCGTGCGCCTCGGCCCGCGGCTGGCCTTCGCCAGCGTCGGCCACGCATCGCTCTGGGACCCGCGCACACCGATGCTCGGCCGCAGCCTCGGCGGGTACCTCCGCGACCTCACCGACGACTTCACCTCGGAGGCCGATCCGCGCGAGGCGGCCGAGCGCCTCGGCCGCTTCTTCCTCGAGGTGCTGGAGCAGCTCGCCCGGCAGCGCGCCTTCGCCGGCTCGTACCACCTGGCCGACTGGGACGTGGCCTACATCGTGGCGGGCTACCCCTGCGGCAGAGCAACCGGCCACGTCGTCCTGGGCCACATCGAGGGCGGCATCGCGTACGAGGCCGATCACTGGACCACCTCGGAGGGCGGACGGGCCGGAATCGGCGCCCTCTGGCGACCCCGACGGCTCCGGCCGCGCCTTCCCGCAGCCGGCGGCGCGGATCAGCTCGACGAGCTCGTGGACACGGGCGTGCGCTTCGTGGAGATGGCCTGCCGCCGGTACCCGCGCTACTGCGGCGGCCGCATCCAGGCGGCGACGATCACGCGGGGGGACGGGTTCGGATGGGTGAGGGGGCGCGAGCCGCCGCTGTCGGAAGGCGATTGGCGGCTGTTTGAGGAATGACGGAGGACACGCCCGCCTCCTCCGAGGTGAGCGCGAATCTCATCGGAGACAACGTGATGCCACCACAGAAGCCGAACATCCTGTTCATCATGGCCGACCAGATCCGCTGGGATGCGCTGGCGGTCAACGGCGCGCACTGGATGCACACGCCGAACCTCGATCGACTCGCGCGCGGCGGGATCAACTTCCCCAACGCCTTCAGCCCCGACCCCATCTGCGTGCCGGCCCGGGCCTCCATCACCACGGGCAACTACCCGCACGTGGCGACGGGCAACAAGGCCAACTCGGGGCAGATTCGCGACGATCAGGTCAAGTTCGCCGAGCACTTCGCCGCCGCCGGGTACCGGACGTACGCCATGGGCAAGCTGCACTACGTGCCGTACCAGGACCCGCCGCTGCTGCATGGCCTGCAGACGGTCGAGCTGTACGAGTCCGGCCGGGCGCGGAACGTGGGCTACGACATCGAGGACTACTACGA
>JASFTE010000614.1:0-3668 GCA_050114035.1 Armatimonadota bacterium
GGACACGATTTTGCGCACGAGGTCGGGCACGTGTGGCTCAATACGTTCTACGCTGGATACCCGGATCGTGAGGGAGTCGCTCATAACATGTCATGCTTCTGGTATCCAGAAGGCTTTGGGTGTTAGCTATGAAATGCGGAGGTGCCTGTGAGATGCGCAAACCGGAGTAGGGAGTTGAGTCCGTTCGAGAGAGCAGCCGGCAGGATTAGCAGAGGAGCTGTCGGAGTGCTTGGTGTAAGTCTCCTGTGCGCCGGGCAGCTATTCGGGCAAGCCGTCTGCGAGCGTGTGCATGACACACCGACGACCCTGGCTGTGCGGACGCCGAGCGGTCCCGAGTCTGACAGAATGACCGATCTGCTCGAGGTAGCGCAGTTCGATTACTGGGATGCGTCATCGCCGGAGATTCGTGAAGAGCGGGCGGTGATCCTCGATAGCATAAGGAACATCGGCGGTCCAGATCTTGGGGAGCTGCTGCTTTGGTTCGTCCTTGAAGGATCGAGCAAGACCGCGGCTAGGAACGCGGCTGGTCTCTTCGACGACTTGAATCTGAGCATGGACTGGTTGCGTGAGGCTCTCGCATTCCGACAGGCAGATGTTGAACGGCGGCTGCTCGTGTTCATGGCTCTTTCCGACACGGAGGCAAGGCCTTCAACCCGCTTCGTGGCTGATTCCGTCAGGCGACGCGTGCCTGTTCTCGGTCAAGAACGCGAGGGTTTTGTCTGTGAAGTCGCAAGCCGCATAGTTGACGCGGGGAGCGCGATTCGGCCTGAGAGCGTGGTGCTCGCGCTGGCGGTGTCGCGCCTGGAGAGCGAGCTACAACACGGCAATGACGAAGTGATGCTGCTTCTCTACGATCCGGTTGTGTCACGTGCACTTGACATCGTCGCAGATACGCTCGGTCGTTGACAGTGGTTTCGAATCCGAGTCGCTGGTCATCCAGAAGACTCAGGAGAGCGACGGTGTAGGTGCTCGCAAACAGATGAGTCGAGGCATGAGAGGGCAATGAGGGTGCGGAGTTCGCCCTTCTCGCCTTCTTTTCAGGACTAGGAGGTCCTGAGCAGGTTGGGTCAGGCCCCATCCGTCGGAAGCGGCAAGTAGCCCAAGAACTCGCCGAGCTTCGGCCACTGCCACGGCGCCGGCCGCGCCCGCCCAAGCTCCCAGTTGCGGATGGTGTCCGTGCTCACGCCGAGCCGCCTCGCCACATCCTTCTGCGGCAGCCCCAGATCCATCCGTCGCCGCCGCAGGTGATCGCCGAGCGTCCGCAGCTCTCGCGGATAGCCCGGCGGCGGCGGTTTCTGTCCTCTCAGGTGGACATGGCAAAAGGGGACCGCAACGGTGCCCTTGCGGTTACTGGGGCGATCCCGGACGCGCCTGTTCGTGCGGGTCGCTGGGTGTCGCGCGCTACCTGTCACGGCTGTCCGGTCCGCTGCTGGATCGGATCGACATCCACATCGAGGTGCCGGCGGTCCCGTTTCGGGAGCTGTCGGTGGAGCGGAGCGGCGAGGCGAGCGGGGCGGTGCGCGCGCGGGTGAACGCCGCGCGCCGCCGCCAGCTCGAGCGCTTCGCGGGCCGCAAGGACCTCTACGCCAACGCGCACATGATGCCGAAGGACCTCAGGCGCTTCTGCCGGGTGAGCGAGCAGGCGGACGCCCTGCTCAAGACGGCGATCGTTCGGCTCAAGCTCTCGGCACGGGCGTACCACAGGATCCTCAAGATCGCGCGTACCATCGCCGATCTGGCCGGCAGTGCTGCGATCGAGCCGGCGCACGTCTCCGAGGCGGTGCAGTATCGGAGTTTGGATCGGTCGCTGGGGTAACCCTCTGCAAACCCAGCGCCAGACCCCGGCGCAACCAGCGATGCTACGCCGCGCGGTGCTCCTCGAGCGCCTGGTGGAACCTAGAGCTGGCAAACCACAACCCGCCGCCGGCGCGCACGTCGTGCGGGCTGGCATGCAAGAAGTCCTGGCAGGCCTTCTCGAAAGCACGTGCCGAGCCGTACCCTGCCGCACAGGCGATCCATTCAACGGTGTCCGTGGTGTCTCCCAGGTGGCGCCCCGCCACGAGCACGCGCAGGAAGGCGAGCAGCCGTTTTGGAGGGACGGATGTCGCCGACAGGAGGTCCGTCCGGAGGGTCGCGAGGCGCACACCAATGGCGGCAGCCAGGTCACGAGCGCCTCGCAATGCCCGTATCCCGGTGAGGGCCGGCAGGACGTTGGGCGCGGCGAGCAGCGGCACGGCTGGCTGAGGAGCCCGCTCGACCACCCGCGCGACCGAGGCGAGGGCCGCGTGCGCAAAGGTCTCGCGCAGCCGGTCGGGGTGGTCTTCGGTCCCCGCGATCACCAGCGCATCCACGCCGGCGTGGCCGAGGGCGAAGACGTTGTGGGGGAGCTTCGGAGTGGGCGGAAGCAGCGCGACAGTCGCGAGCTCGGGATGGCGCAGCACGAGCACCGCCACGCGGGCGGCACCGCGCCCGCGGAGTGCCTCCGCGCCGATCACCACGGCGGACAGCCGCCGCGCTGCTGCGGTGCATTCGACTTCCTCAAACGTGAGGTGCAGGAACTCGGCAGCCGGCAGCGCGGCGCGCAATAGGCCGAGAGTCTCGCTCGGATGATCTACCAGAGCAACGGTACGCATCGACGCCTCGCCATCCACGGGCTCTCCCGCCAGTCTACGCCCTGCCTCTCCCCCCCCGCAAGGGGCGGGACGGCCCTGCCGAAGCGGGGAGACTGCACGTCAGTTCGGGGTGTCACCACGTCAGTTCGGGTTCGGCGCACGTCAGTTCGGGGGGGCCGGCCAACTCGTTGCCGCCCAGCAGGTTCCATCCGGCGTCCCGCCCACGTCGGTTCGCCCCCAAGTGCGTTCGGATCATTGCGGATCACGTGGGGACGGCTAGCCTGGAGGCAGGTGCCGCCCCACTCGTCCGCGGCCCTGCCGGAGGAGTGAACACTCCAAGTCGGCGTACCTCACATCGCTCGGCGGGGCAGGGGACACGGGCGCAAGGGGCGCCGCTGTCAGCTCGACTGGCAGGCGCATTGCGCGCCTTTCTGTCAGGCGTCCACGAAACGAGCCAGGACGTCGCCAAGGAGGTTCCCATGCTTTCCGCTCGCGTTCCGCTTCTGATCAGCAGGCCAGCACCGCACTTGCTGGTTGCACTCCTGGCCGTCACGGCACTCGCAGCGTGCGAGCGGGACCCCACCAGTCCCTCCTCTGTGAGCTATCTCGAGCAGGTACGCGCGGTGTTCGGTGATGTCGTGCCAGGAGCGCCGATTAATGTGCCGGAAATGGCCGTGGATCTGCCCCCGCATCCGCGTCCCTGGGACACCGATGATGCCGCGTTGGTCGAGGCCGTCCGGCAGGCGGGAGGGATGGTGACGATCGGCTTCAAGGAAGCCGGTAGCGCGCCTCTCCTCGCAACCGGTCGGAGGGCTGCCGTCTCCGCCGCGACGATCACGGCGGCGACGGCCGTGGCTGGTATGCACGTTTTGGAGATCCTGTACGAGTACCGATCCATCGGTGCCATCTTGGCGCGGATCGACGCGGAAGCCGCCCCCCGCCTCCGCGACCACCCTTTGGTGGACTACGTGGAGCCCGCACAGCAGTTCAGCAACCCCGCGTCAATGGCGAATCCAACGCCCGACGGTGCGCCAGGTTGGGCGACTGTGGCGGCGA
>JASFTE010000615.1:0-3666 GCA_050114035.1 Armatimonadota bacterium
ACTCGATGGCGAGCGCCAGGTGTCTGGGCTCCGCGCCCCGGGGGACCTTGAGCCGGGGGACCTTGAACCGCTTGCGATACCTGATGACCTGACGGCCTTCGACTGCCGGCCGCTCGTCACCGGGACGCAGCTCCTCCCAGTCGCTATCGTCCAGCTCCGGGCTGAACCACATCTCCGGTGTGTCCGAGTCCTCCTCTTTGTACTGGTAGCGCCACCGGTGGGAAGGCGTGGCAAGCACTCGGGCCCCGGCCCACGGATCGCCGGGGACCACCCGCGGCCCCAGAAGGTGTATCGTGACCTGCTGCGGCACCATCGCAAATCCGTCGCTCAGCAGCCGCGCGGTCTCGACGTACCCGTTGGCTGTCACACGAAGGCCACGCCAGTCGGCCGAGAAGCCTGTCAACTCAATGCAGGTCCCTCTCTCCTGTGTGGCTGATGCGGACGCGAAGTCGCCGCGGATGCCTCTGACCATTGACGGCCCATCAGGTGCACTGATTCGCACGTCATTCAGATGCAGCTCGGCCGCGGTGAACTCGGGCGCCTTCACTGTGCCCCCGATGGAGAGGGATCCCCTGACGCGACCACCCAACTCCAGCATCTCGGATAGCGGGCGGTGCTTCGAGCAGGAAAGCCTGGGCGCCTTCCCCACCGGGAACTCCTCGATCCGAGTGCGCGGGCACAGGCGAGTGGCCCGTTCGTCGGAGTCCTCGCACACATTCACCATCTGGGTGGCGGCAACGACAGGCCCGGGCGGCGCGCGTGCCGCGGCCTGCTCCGGCTCTTCGGGGGGCGGCGCCTCGTCCTTCTCTCGTTCGGCTTCGAGACGAACCGCCACGGCCCTGGCCCCATCCACGACAGGAAGGAACACATTCGGATCGGTGCGTCTGAGCTCCGCAGCCAGGGAGACAGAGCCGTCTCGCGCCAGGTGCTTCGCGAGCCACGGCCATTGCGCGAACGGCCAACCCATATCACCCAACTCGGGCCGGCTCTTCCAGGCAAACGGTGCGTCGCCACTCACTGCCAAGAATGGGTCATCTTGTCCCTCGACGACGAGCGCAAGCTCACCCACCTCCACTCGGCCCTCCTCAAGCGTGGCGCTCTTCATCGTGATGCCCTTGAGCACCAACTCCTCGACGCCCGGTGCATCGATTCGCAAGTCACGGACCTCGATGCTCGGCTCGCCGACCGAACCATGCATCTCGGCATCGAAACGCATCGAGCCGCCCAATCGCAGGTCGTATGGCAGCCACCTGGCCACCCGCTGCAACTCCACATTCCTCGCACGCAAGGTGAGATCGGCCTCGACCTTCGCGCCTCGAGGAGCATTAGCAGGGGGGGGCGGCTCCGCCGCCGCGAGCCCCGTGGGGAAGCTCCCGAGCCATGCGACGCGCACCGGCGGCGGCTCCGGCGACGTTGGCGGCTCGGGCACCCCATACGACACTGTGATCTCCCCTCCGGCCGTCAGTTCCGCCTCGCCCTCCCGCAGCGCGAACTGCGCGTTGCTCACCCGAAAGACGCGCTCGTCTAGCGCTTCGGTATGCGTGAAGTCGCACGTCACCCCGATGTCCGGGACGTACAGCTTGTTCAAGGTGGCCTGGCTAAACTTGAACTTCCCGTGGCCTGTCACGTCCGCCAGCGTCCCGCCCACACTGACTGTGCCGCCGACGTGGGACTGGAAGCGCTGTCCGATCGTGCGCAGCGGATGCGGCTTCGCGTCCGGCTGTTCGAGGATGTCCGCGATAGTGGGAACGATGATCCACGTCCTGCATTCCCTGTCCTCATCGATGGACAGGTCGAGCGCGAAGCGCCCATCATCGACATCGTACATGCCGCCCGCCCTCAGCCTGCCGCCGAAGGCGCGACACACCGCGGGCTGCACCCGGACTACGTCACCGGCGTAGACGACGGTCGCCGCCAGGTCCCAGATGGGGTGCTCGCCCACGGCCACGTCCCGCCCGCCCAAGTGTAGCACCGCGGTGACGTCCGGGTCGTGCGGGTCATCCAGCATGATCTGGACGGCCCCCCAACCGTCGAACACGGCGCGAACAGGCAGATCGGCCTCCGCGACGGCAGGGATGCGTTGAGCATCAATGCCCGTGGCACGGAATGTCCCAGCGATGCGCGGCGTGTCACCGAAGCCGGTGATCGTGGCGTTGCCCCGCTCGAGCGTCCCCCCCCTCGACTTCGCCCACACGTTGGTCAGGCGCAGCTCCTCGCCGACGTACTCGATGTCCGCACGGGCTTCCTCTATCGGCTCAGCATATGCAGTTGCATCGGCAACGTGCACCTGACCCGACACGCGGGGTGATGTGATCGACCCACTGATCTTGCCCTCCTCCAGCCTGCACGTCCCTCCCACATCGTACTCCACGTTCCCGAGCGCCAGCCAGTCGGCGATGCTGCTGTCGCCGGCGCTGGCCCTCAGCTCGAGCTGCGCATCCTTCTTCTCGAGATCGATCTCCACCGAGCCGTCCACTACTACGCCCGCGTCGCCCCGACCGGCCCGGGCCTCGTGGACGGTGAGGTCCTCCAGGCTCCCGCCCACGCCAAGCGCTAGGAAGTCCAGCACGTGCTTCTTGAAACGGGGCGCCTCGACGTACGCCGCGATAGAGCTGTCCTCGATCTGCCACTGGTTCGTCGCCTGCTCCCACGTGCCGGCAACCCACCCGGACGCCCGGCCCCGTCCGCCCACATCTGCCTGGTCCAGCAGCGCGGCGATCTCCGCCACACCGATGTCGGCGGCGGCGAACAACGCTCTGAACCCCGTGCCATCGCCGGCAGGCTCCACCTCCGCGGCCACCCACGCCTCGCCGCGATGGTCCTGCGCGTGGAGCGACAGCCGCCCATCGCCCACGCGCCAGGTGCTCTCCTCGTCGGCCTCCGCCCGCCGTGCGCTCACTGCGGCCGCGATGTCCGCATCCGGCAGCGGCTGATCGTCGTATTGCACGCACCTCGCCTCGGCCACCATCTGGCCCCCGAGGCCGCTGTCGTCATACGTCAACTCGAAGTAGTCGCTTGTCACCCGGCCGGCCTGCACCTTCGCCAGAGCGGCCTGGAACCCGCCCTTCTCCTCGTCGGTCGCCTCGTCGCCCTCGGGAGGCTTCTCAGCAGCGGTCTCGGCCGCTTGCCGCCAGGGCAACTTCCCGAGGGCCGCCGCATCAAGCCCTGCGAAGCTGCCGGTCAGTCGCAGCGTACCCGCGGCCCCCTCCTCCCCGTCGGCGCTCTCTGGTGCCGCCTCGTACGCGCCCCACACGTCCGCGCTCCCGCCCAGCACTTGCTCGGCCGCGACCCCAAATGACACGCCGCCGCCGGTCGCCCGGAACGTGCAGGAGGCGCCGGCCAGAGAGGCGACAGTCTCGGGTCCCGCAGGAATAGCAGCCGCCAGTCCGTTGAGCTCGCCCGCGACCTCGAAGCCCTCCGACCGGCTCCACGTCACGGTGGCTTTCCCGTCCTCGGCCTGGATGGTGCTGAGCTGGAACGGAGCCGCCTCCCAGATGCGGCCGGTCTCCGTGTCTGTGCTCAGATCCGAGATGGTTGCCTTCAGTGCGACGCGCGGCTCCGCGAGGTCCTCCACGTCTAGCGACGCATCCACCGGGCCGACGAGGACTCCGCCGATGCCGACTCTCTCCTCCGTCACATGCCCGCCCGGCAGACGCACCGTGCCGT
>JASFTE010000616.1:0-3666 GCA_050114035.1 Armatimonadota bacterium
TCACGCGCGCAAGTTCAAGCTCGAGACGAAGGCGGGCATGATCGGCATCAACGTGGGCATCCCGGCCCCGGTGGCGCCGCTGCCCTTCGGCGGGATGAAGGCCTCGATATTCGGCGACGTCAAGGCTCAGGGCAAGGCGGTGATCGACTTCTTCACGGAGCCGAAGGTGATCACGGAGCGGTACTGGCCGGAGTAGAACCAGGGACAGGCGCCGATTTCCCCGCCGGGCAGTATCTGCAGGCAGCGCCTGTCGGCGCCAGACAGATAGAGCCCGTCACACGCGGTGCTTCCGGATGCGGAATCGGTGCCTGTCCGTGGTTCTTCTAACCCTCACTGATCTCGTACTCGGCCTTCTGCAGCCAGGCCTCGTTGATCTCCACGCCCCACCCGGGCCCCGCGGGGATGGGGACCTTGCCGTCCTCGGCCTCGAGCGACGGCGAGAGCAGCTCCTCGGTCCAGCCTGATGGCTCGATGGAGAACTCCAGGTGCGGGCCGGCGTTGGGTATGGCCGCGAGCATGTGCAGCGTGAACACGGTCACCATCGAGCGATTCGCCGAGTGCGGCACGCACGGCTTGCCGGCCTCCTCGGCCATCTTCGCCACGCGCAGCCCGCGCGTCAGGCCGCCCACGTAGCAGATGTCGGGCTGCACGATGTCCACGGCATCCATCGCGATCATCCGCCGCCACTGCGCCAGGTCGTTGTCCTGCTCGCCGCCCGCCACCGGCACGTCGAGCGCCTTCGCGACCTCCGCGGTCCACTCCAGCTCCCAGTACGGGCACGGCTCCTCGAAATGGCACACACCGCTTGGTTCGAGGACGTCCCTCCCGACCTCGATGGCCTTGTCCGGCGTGTAGCAGCTATTGCCGTCCACCAGCAGGGCGACGTCGTCGCCGACTGCCTTGCGCACCGTCGGCACGAGCGCCTCGGTCCGCCCCGGCCACGCGTCCCTGTTGTGCCCGCACGTCGTCCCGACGCGGATCTTGAATGCCCGATACCCGTGCGAGTCCATCAGACGCGCCAGCCGCTCCGCCTCGTCCTCGGGCGTGATGTCCCGCCGCATGCTCGAGCCATACGCGACGATGGGCCGCGGCGCCGCCCCGAGCAGCTCGCACACGCTCTTGCCCTCCTGCTTCCCCCGGACGTCCCACAGCGCCGTCTCGACCCCCGTGAGGGCCCGGCACACGTACGACCACGGGAACTTGTGGTTCCGCTCGACGCAGCGATCCACGAGCGCATCGAAGTCACTGACGTCCTTGCCGAGCACGTGCGGCACGATCTGCCGGTGCAGCACCGTCGCCGTGATGTCAGCATTGAACGGCGACGTCTGCCCGTACCCCTCCGCGCCGTCCTCGGTCCGCACCCGCACGATGGTCACGCTCTTGGTCGCGAACGTCTCGATGCTCTTGACTCGCATGGCTCTCTCCTGACTCGTGGTGGGGATGTTGGCAGACGCACGCCGCGGCGCTGCCAGCCCGGCGGCTCCGATGCCCATCGCTCTCAGAAAGTCGCGCCGTGCGTTGCGAGACATGCCCTATGACTACTCCACCCGGTACTTCTTCACGATCTCGGGGTCCGGATCGATGCCGAGCCCCGGCGCATCCGGAACGGTGATGTATCCGTCCTCCACCGGGAACAGCGGCAGCGCCGGGTTGTGCTTGCTCTCCACGTCCGGGTACGTCTCCATGATGAGCGTGTTCGGCGTGGAGGCGAGCAGGTGCACCGCCATGTGCGGGCTGCCGTGCGGCGCGACGGGAATGTGGAACGCCGATGCCAGCCCCGCGATCTTCCGGTACTCGCTAATGCCGCCCGCCTTGATGGTGTCGAGATTGAGGATGTCCGCCGAGCCCGCCGTGATCAGATCCCGCGCCCCCCAACGCGTGAACTCGTTCTCCCCGGCCACAATGGGGATGTCCAGCGCGCGCCGCACCTCCGCGCAGCCCACGAAGTCGTCCGCCTCCACCGGCTCCTCGAACCAGTACGGATCGTACTCCTCGATGGCCTTGCCGAACCGAATGGCCTCGAACGCGTGCCACTTGTTGTTCGCGTCAACGAGCAGGTCGATATCCGGCCCGACGGCATCGCGCACGGCTCGCACGCGCTCGATGTCCTCCGCAAACGGCGCGCCGCCCACCTTCATCTTCACTGCGCGGAAGCCCTGATCCACGTACCCTTCCATCTCCACCACTAGATCTGTGACCGTCTTATCCTCCTCGTAATAGCCCCCGGCCGCGTACACCCGAATCCTCTCACTGTGCACCCCGAGCACCTTGTAGACCGGCAGCCCGAGCGCCTTCCCAATGATGTCCCACAGCGCCAGGTCAATTGCCCCCATGGCCCCGATGTAGTCGCCCTTCGCCACGGGCTTGCGTTGGTGCCGGTACATCCGGTCCCAGAGTCGCTCCACGTGGAACGGATTCTCGCCCTTGATCTTGGCGAACGCTGCCTCAATGAGCCGCGAGCCGCCGCCCGTGCTCCGGCCGACGATCCCCTGGTTGGTGTGGATCTCCAGTTGCGTCATCCCCGGCGACCCGCCGCCGCTCTCTATGATCGAGTTCCACTTCCGCGGCGTCGTGCCCGGGAACCGGAGACGCAGGAAGCCCATGCTCGTGATGCGGAGATCATCAATGGACTGACGCGCCTGCTCCAGGGCGGCGTTGGTTTCGCATGTGGTCATCGGTTGGCTTCTCCTCGCTGGGCCCTAGATCGCCTCGACGGGCTCCGCCTTCGCCACGAACTCCGGGTCGATGGTGACGCCGAAGCCCGGCCCCGACGGGCAGCGCACGATCCCGTCCTTGCACTTGAGCGTGGACGTGTCGCACTCGACGGGAAGCCTCGGGTCACCCTTGTACTCGTGGTGGTCGCCCGGATTCGGGATGCACGAGACAAAGTGCATCGCGTGCAGGAACCCCAGCCCCGAGTTCGAGATGTGCGGCGTGCACGGCATGCCCGCCTCGGCGGCCATGCGCGCGACCCGTATCGAGCGAACGAACCCGCCGTAGTAGTGCAGATCAGGCTGAATCACCTGCGCCACGTTGCTCTCAATCGTCCACCGGAAGCGCCGCATGCTGCTCTCCTGCTCGCCCAGGGCGATGGGGATCGTCAGCGCCTCCGCGACCTGCCGGGTCTCCTCCAGGTGGTCGAACGGGCAGGGCTCCTCGTAGAAGGCCGCGTTGACGGCTTCCATGAGCCGCCCGATCTCGATGGCCTTGGGGACATCGTAAGATCCGTTGGCGTCGGCGTAGAGCGTCATCTCATCCCCCAGTTCCTCGCGCGCCAGGGCGATCAGCCCCTCGGTGCGGCCCGGCAGCGAGTCGGCGTTCTTGCTCATGCGTCCGCCGAGCCTGAACTTCACGGCCTTGGCCCCAGTCTCCGCGATGAGCCGCTTGAGGTACGCGACCTCCTCCTCTGGCGTGTTGCCGCGCTTGCCGCTGGCGCGGTAGACGGGAATGTCGAGCCGCTGGACCCCGCCGAGAAGCTCGCCCACGGGCTGCCGGGCGACCTGGCCCAGAAGGTCCAGCACGGCCACCTCCACGGCCGCGGTGGGCACCCAGAGCGCCTGCCCCTGCATCTTGTAGTTCGACCCGCGCAGAAAGACGCCGTCTATCAGGGCATCCAGATCCCGCGCGTCCTTGCCGACGAAGTGCGGCGCCACGCAGTTCAGCAGG
>JASFTE010000617.1:0-3656 GCA_050114035.1 Armatimonadota bacterium
CGTCGGCGGCAACCGCACGAGGGCCGCCAAGACCCTCGGCATCCACCGCGACACCCTGTATCGCAAGCTCCGGCAGTACAGCATCACCGGCTCGTAGGACGCGCCACGTCGCGGGAACGCAGAGGGATGGCGGCGATGTCCATCCCCTGCTGCCCCTGGGCCGCCGCTCACTCCTGCCTCGGCCCCAGGAGCCCGGGAGTCCCTGGGGAGTGCCGACCGGCTCGAACCTACGCCGCTCTCCGACTGTCAAACCAAGGACGGTCACGCGACCGATCGCGAGTGCCACCGGCGCCGTCCGGCCCGCGGGCGCTGCAGGCCAGGTGGCGCCCCAGAGGGGAGCGAGTTATGACCAGCAGTAGCCCGACCGTGTCCCGGATCGTCTGTCGCGCGGTCGCCGTCCTCGCCTGCGCCTCCTTCGTGCGGGCGGACGTGCGCGCAGCGCCCGAGGCCGGCGAGACGCTCTTCAAGATCTTCCAGGAGCAGTACCGCACCATGTTCCCGCTCTGGTACCTGGCCGAATGGCTTGGGGCGAGCGTCGAGACGGCCCGCGAGGATGCAGCAACGCGCCTTGAGCTTGACGGTCGGGTCCTCTCGCTTCGCCCCGGGCAGGACTGGGCCACCACCGACGGTACGCCCGTGCAATTGGGGGCCGCGCCCCGCCTGGACGAGGGGATCGTGTACGTGCCCCTGCGCGCTGTCATCGAGGCCCTCAGCGGCCAGACACATTGGGATCCGCGGACCGGCGAAGTACGGGTCGCTCACCCCCTCCGCCCGGAGGCCCTCCTGGTGCCGCCCTCCTCCGTGAGCGCGCACGACCCAATGCGCGTGACCCCGATGCACGTGGAGGCGTACTCGGGCCTCTGGGACCGGCTGCATGCCCGGCTCGCCGCCGGCGCTGATCCCGACGTCGGCGCTGCCGACGCCCGCACGCCGCTGCACTACGCGGCCATCCGGAATCACCCGTACATCGTGCGGCTCCTGGTCGCGCACGGGGCGGACGTCCACGCCTGGGACGACGCCAGTGCCCGGACCCCGCTGCACGACGCGGCCGACTGGGGGGCGGCGGAGGCCGCCGAGGTGCTCCTGGAACACGGAGCCGATGCCGACGCTCCGGCCGCTTCCGGCCGGCACCCCCTGCACCTCGCGGCCTACCGCGGCCACACGGCGGTGGCCGCGGCACTCATGGACCACGGCGCCGACGTCAACGCCCGCTGGGAGGAGCACGGACCGGCCTCCATGACGAGCGGCGCGTGCCCGCTCCATTGCGCCGCCGATCACCCGCACATGGGGGTCATGAGGCTGCTTCTGCGTCGCGGCGCGGATGCGAAAGCCAGGACCGACGAGGGGAAGACCCCGCTGCACTGGGTCTCCTTGAAGGCGCACCTGGAGGCAGCTCAGCTACTCATCGACAGTGGAGCTGACGTCAACGCGCGCGACGAGAAGGCCAGGACGCCCCTGTTCGGCGTCCGGTCGGCCGAGTTGCTCCAACTGCTCGTCCGGGAGGGCGCCGACGCGGGCGTCACCGACGACGAGGGCAGGACGGCGCTCCACGCGGCCGCGCGGAACCGCGCCCCGCAAGTCGCCCGCGCGCTCGTCGCCGCCGGGGCAGACGTCGATGCCCGGGACGCGAGGGGCAGGACGCCGCTATTCGAAGCCAGAGGCCCTGACATCGCCCGAGCGCTGCTCGACAGCGGCGCCGCCTCAGGCTCAGTGGACCATGAGGGCAGGACGCCCCTCCACGGGCTGGCCGCGTACGGATCCGCCGAAGCACTCAAGCTGCTGCTGGAACAGGGGGCCGATGTCAACGCGAGGGACGATAGCGACCGGACTCCGCTGCACGAGGCCGCGGCAGCCGGCTGGTCGGGGGCGACAGTGGTGTGCCTGCTGGAGCACGGCGCCGATCCCGACGCCAGGAGCATAGATGGTCGCCGGCCCCTGGACGTCATCCCCACGGAGGGAGCCAGTCCGGAGGTGATGGAGATCCTGACGCTCCACACCGCTCCGGACTAGCCTGGCGGCGACACGCGCCTCGCCTTCACATACAGGAAGATCGGCGCCAGCCGCCACTTCCACAGCCGCTCGTCCTCCCGGCACGCCTCCTCCGTCGGCCGCGGCTCGTGCACGCCCTCGATGACGAAGCCGTTCTTGGGCAGCGCGTTCAGGTACTGGGACAGCAGCCGGGGGAATCGCGGCACGCGGAAGGGGTTCTCGTGCTCGTCCTCGGGCGCTCGCGCGAAGCCCCACTCGTCGATCACTGGGCCAGCGTCGAAGTAGTCGCCGGTCCGCACGGCCACGGGCCGTCCCTGCTCGTCTCGGTCGTGGCTCAGCAGCGCGTTAGTGAAGCACGGATGGTTGATGCTGAACGCGAGCAGCCCGCCGGCCTTCAGCAGCCTCGCGATCTCCTCGATCGCCCCCTCATAGTCCGCGCAGTCCATCAGCGCCATGGTCGAGACGACCGCGTCGAAGCTCCCGTCTTCGAACATCGCCACATCCGCCGCCGGCGCCACCTCGTACCGGATCCCAAGCGGCTGCTCCTCCTCCGCCTCCCACGCCAGCCGAATCATCTCCTTCGAGATGTCAGTTCCTGTCATCCTCGCTCCCCGCTTGGCCGATAGCCGCGTGTTGTACCCCTCCCCGCACCCAACATCCAGCACGGTCAGCCCGCGCAGATCACCGGCGAACTCAAAGAACGCCGGGTTGTTGAACAAGTCCCGGTACGTGTCATACCCCTTCCGAACATCGTGCGCCCACGTCTCCGCGTTCCGGTCCCACATCCGACTGACATCATCGTCTTTCATCGGGGCTCACCATCGCGAAGTTTCCTCGCCCTTGCAGGATTCCGTGGCTCACACAAAGAACAACTGTACAACAGATGATCGATACGATGAATCACTGTTTCTCGCTCCAGTGCCACGTGTGGTTCTTGATTCTGTGTTCGGTCGTTGAGACACCGTCAGGGGGTGCTGTCATTGGGCTTTGGTGAGCGAGTACGTCTATCCCTCGTGCATCTACTCCTGCTTCCCATCATGCCCCTGCTCGGCTGGGGGCCCTTCGCCCATCCCTACATCAACATGCTGGCCCTGCGCAAGGCTCAGAAGCGCCGGGATGGGGGCGACAAGTCCATCAACACCGAGATCCTCGCTGCCGTCGAGGAGCATCCCGAGGTATACTACTTCGCCGGCAACAGCCCCGATGCCATCACCGCTCACCACTGGATAAACGGCATCTCCACCTACGACTACGCCCATAACTTCATGCCAGAGGGGCCCAAGGGGAATCCCGTCTTCGGCTACGCAATGCTCGATGAGTGGAAGCAGAGGCGCGCGCGCAGCTATGGCGCCCGCGACTTGGCGGTGGCCGCGGGCTGGCTGTCGCACCAGTCCGCGGACTACCTCGCCCACGAAGCCCAGGCGGAGGACTGGCAGGACGCTGTGCCCGACGCCGAGCGACCTGACGTCTCGGAGTTCACCGGCTTCTCCGACTCCCACCGCGTATTTGGGCCGCAGTTCCTCCGGCCTGTGCTGCAGAACTACCGCACCGTCGACCACGGCCTGCTCGAGCTGTTCGTTGACCTCTTTGTGCTGGAGCAGACGGAAGCGTGCTGCCTGCGAGACTGCCGCGTCGAGCTCGTGGACGATCTGGACAGCCCTGAGAAC
>JASFTE010000618.1:0-3651 GCA_050114035.1 Armatimonadota bacterium
CACAGAGCCTCATTATGTCGCTTGTGAGGCTTGTGTACCCCCACAACACGCACAATGCCCCACACCTTATGTCAACTTGTTACCTTTCCGTTACATCACCCGCGCGGCCTCACCGCCAGCGCCCTTCGTGCATAGTCCAGGTTAGGAGGCCCTGATGAGCGCGAGGACCTCGCCGGTCTTCTCCTGGAGGAGTTCGCGTGAGCCGTGACTCTCCACGTTGAGCCTCAGCAGCGGCTCGGTACCCGAGGCGCGGATGTTGAAGCGCCACTGCCCATCGAAGGTGATCGAGAGGCCATCGGTCTCGTCGATGTGCGGTCGCTGCGGCTCGTAGTGTTCCCGGACGCGGGCGATGGTGGCCTCCTGGTCGGCGACCTCCTCGTTGAACTCCCCGCTGCACGGGAACATCTCCTCCCGCTCTCCGACCAGATCCGACATGGATCGGCCCGACTCCGTAAGCACCGACGCAACGATGAGCCAGGGCACCATCCCTGAATCGCAGTAGTAGAAGTCGCGGAAGAAATGGTGGGCGGACATCTCGCCGCCATACAGGGCATCCTCAGTGCGCATCGTGTCCTTGATAAAGGTATGCCCGCTCCTGCACTGGACAGCCGTCCCGCCCGCCGCACGCACGATGTCGAGGGTGTTCCAGACGAGGCGGGGATCGTGAACTATCTTGTTGCCGGGAGCGTCTTGCAGCATACGCTGCGCCAGGAGCCCGACCAGGTAGTAACTCTCGACGAAGTCGCCCTTTTCGTCGAAGAAGAAGCACCGGTCGAAGTCGGTATCCCACGCCACGCCGAGATCCGGGCTGCGCTCCCGAACGGCGTCCACCGTGCGCGCCCGGCGCTCCCGGAGAATGGGGTTCGGCACGCCGTGGGGAAAGGTGCCGTCGGGTTCATGGTCCACGAAGGCCAAGCGCAGTGGAAGCCGCTCGGCGAGCACGTCCAGGATGGGTCCGGCGCATCCGTTGCCGGAGTTGGCGACGATGTGCAACGGAGCGTGACTGTCGGCATCGATGAAGCTGAGCACCTTGTCCACGAAGTCGGGCGTGACGTCCTCCGTGCGACTGACGCCTTTCTCGGACGACATGGTCAGCCCGCCCCCGAGCACCATGGACTCGATGTCACGCAGGCCCGTGTCGGCGCTGACAGGGATGGCCTGCTCGCGGACGAGCTTCATGCCGTTGTATTCGGGGGGATTGTGACTCGCGGTGACCATGACCCCGCCTCCGCGGCCCGGCTGGGCGGCGGCGAAGTAGACCATCTCGGTGCCGCAGAGGCCGATGTCGAGCGTATCGACGCCGGCATCGTTCAGGCCGCGGATCACCGCCTCCGCGATGGCCGGGCTCGACAGTCGCACGTCCTGACCGACGGCCACCGGCCCCCGCGGGCGCACGAAGGCGGCGTAGGCGCGGGCGATGTCGTATGCGAGGCCCTCGTTCAGCTCATCGGGGACCCGGCCGCGGATGTCGTAGGTCCCGAAGCATGGGATGCTCTCGCCATATGCTCGCATGGGGCGACCTCTCGACTAGACGTGCTCAGAGCCCCGCTTCTTGAGCGCCGCGACGGCGTCTCGGACCTCCTGGGCGCGAGACGCGGGCGCGACAAGCACACCGTCCTCCGCGACGGCCACGACGACGCCGTCCATGCCGACGACCGCCACGGGCATCTCCTCTGCTCCCGGCTCGTTGTACACCACACAATCGCGACACGCGACGAGCACCGGATCGCCCACCGCCACGTTCCCGTCCCCGTCCTGCGGGGCGATCCGGTGGAGGGCCCCCCAGGCGCCCACGTCGTCCCAGGAGAAGCTCGCTCGGACCATTCGCACACGGCGGGCCCGCTCCATCAGAGCGTAGTCGATGGAGATGTCGGGCAGTTGTGCGAAGATGCGATGCGCCTGCTGCGTGTCCTCATTGCGGAGCGCCGCGGCCATCTGGCCGACGAGGTCGGCAACGGCGGGCCGGGCGGCCTCGAGCTCGCCAAGGAAGGCCGAGACTCGCCAGAAGAACGCCCCGATGTTCCAGTAGAAGCGCCCGGCATCGAGGAAGTCCCGGGCCGTCTCGGGGCTCGGCTTCTCCCGGAACGAGGCCACGGGCCAGACGACCGGCTCACCTGCCGGAACGGGTGCCGCGTCGGCCGGGATCTCAATGTACCCGAATCCGGTCGCCGGCCGCGTGGGCGGCACGCCGATGACGACGAGAGCGTCGTCGTGCTCGGCGGCGGCCATGGCTGTCCGGACGTCTCGCCCGAACGCCTCGGCGTCGGTCACGAAGTGGTCCGAGGGCACGATGGCGAAGGTCGTCGCGGCTGGATCCTGCTCCGCTCGGGCCAGTACGTAGGCGGTTGCGTACGCGATGCAGCCGAGCGTGCTGCGCCGACACGGCTCCGCGAGCACTTGCCCGGGGGGCACGCCCGTGTCCGCCTGGACTATGGCATCCCGAAGGTGTCCGCCGGTGACGATGAAGAGCGACTCGTGCGGCATGAGCGGGCCGAGTCGATCCACTGCCTGCTGGAGCAACGTGCCACGACCGAGGCCGAAGCTCAGGAGTTGCTTGGGCCGGCTCGCGCGCGAGATGGGCCAGAAGCGCTCGCCCGCTCCGCCAGCCATCACGATGCCCACTCGATTTGTGCCGTCGTCGGCGGCCATGAGCCAGCTCCCTCCCGGTTGACGCACGTGCACTTCGAGGGCGCACGACGATGTTCCTTCTGGGTAATGGTCAGGCCAAGTGAATCCGGTCACACGGTGAGGGCGCCGGGTGGGGCGGGGGACGGACTGCTCGGGGGCCGGCGAGCGGCGGTATGGAGTCAGGAACCCCCTTTGCGACGGGCGGTATGCTCCTCGAACATCGGCTTCACAGTGTCCTCGATGCAGTCGGGGCAGATGCCGTGGGTGAACTGGGCCTCGGTGTGTGTGGCGATGTAGGAGTCCACTTGCTGCCAGTAGTTCCGGTCGTCACGGATCCGCTTGCAGTAGGAGCAGATCGGCAGCAATCCCCGCAACTGCTTCACCTGTGACAGGGCGTCCTCAAGCTCTCGCACCCGGTCGGCCAGGGATAGCTGCAACTCGACGAGGCGCGCCCCCACCTGGACACGCACACGGAGCTCCTCGCGGTTGGCGGGCTTGGCGATGTAATCGTCGGCCCCGGCCTGCAATCCCGACACGATGTCGTCCGCGCTGTCCTTGGCGGTGAGCAGGATGATGTAGGTCGGCTGGGGATCGGCAGCCTCTCGCACTCGCCGACAGACCTCGGGGCCGTCCATGCCCGGCATCATCCAGTCGAGGATGGCCAGATGAGGACGATCTGCGGCCCGCAGCAGTTCGCACGCCTCAATCCCGTCGGTGGCCACGACCACCTCGTACCCCCACTTCGCCAGCGTGCGTCTCAGCAGGCGTCGGTACATGGCATCGTCTTCGGCGATCAATACCCTCATTGCACGTCCCCCACGGCCAGTGCGGCCACCTGGGGCATGAGACGCTCAATCTGCTCCTCGAGCGCGGCGGACGCTTCGTCGGCCAGATCCAGATCGCCGTTGCGGGCGATGGTCTCGAGCCTGAATGCCGCCTGCCTGGCACCCTCGGCGCCAAAGGCGGCCGTGGTGCTCTTCAGCGTGTGCGCCGCGCGCTGCAGAACATCGGTCTTGCCGCAGG
>JASFTE010000619.1:0-3639 GCA_050114035.1 Armatimonadota bacterium
GGGTAGTCGGGCGGAAGCTGCACGAACTGATGCTCGCAGCCCAGGGCATCTGCGACGCGGCGGGCGGTCCGGACTTCGTACCCGGGATGGCTGTGCATGGTGATACACAGCGGCGGGGCCTCGCAGGCCGCCGCGATGAGTCGGGAGTCGAGTCCGCCGCTGAGCAGAAGGGCCGGGCGCTCGGCGCCGGCAGACGCGCGTCTGGTGGCGTTCCCGACCGCTCGGTACACTCTCTGCGCGTTGTGATGGAGGCTCTGGCATTTCTCAGTGTCAAAGGGAGGCTCCCAATACCTGCAGGAGTGCACGCCAGCGCCGTCCCACGTGGTCACAGAGGCCTCGGGTGCGCGCTTGATGTGGTCGTAGTAGGTCTCGGAGCAGAACGAGCGGTGCGCGACCAGGAACTCGACCATACGGTCGACGTTGACCTTGCGGCTGACACCGGGGAACTCCAGTATGGCCTTCACCTCGGAGGCGAACAGGAAGGGGCTGCCGATGTGATAGTAGATGGGCCGGGTCATGACGCGGTCGGTGATGAGATGGAGCTGGGACTGGGCGGCGTCGTGGATGGCAATGGCGAATGAGCCGTTGAGGCGCTCGGGGAAGGTGAGGCCATCGTCCAGGTACAGCGCCAGGCAGTGTCGTGCCGGGAAGCGACGGGCGTCGCCGTCCTCGGTCAGGAGGTATCCGGCGAAGGCGAGGGTGACTTCGCCGTTCTCGGAGGATGCGATGCGCTCGACGGCGCCGGCGGCCGGTTGGGTGGTCGCGGCCGCGAAGTCGTCGGCGATGTGCCGCGCGATGCCCGGGCGGGGGCCGCTCATGGCCTCCGCCATGCGCTGCAGCACATCACTGCCATCCGGGACGGCGCCTTGCCAGCCGGCCAAACTGCTCATGCAGGTGCACACACCTCTGCGTGGCCGTCAGCTCGGTGATCCGTCCGTCGCGTACGGCGAGGGCGTCGGGGGGCGTTTCTCTGCCGGGCCCTGAGTTCCTCGGCGTGTGTGTGCCTCGCGCCGGTCTGCCACCGATGCATGGAGAAGCGGGCGTCCAGCATGGACGCCCGCTGTTGCTCTTGCGAGACGGACGGCTCAGTTGCCCCCGCCTCGGTCTACCTCGAGCGTTGCCGGCGTCTGGCGGCGAGGTCTTCGGGAGTGACATAGTTGCCTTCGGGCAGGCCGAGAAGCTGCTGCAGGTGCTTCTCGCCCTCGCGGGGTGTCACGCCCATGGGGCCCTTGGGCCCGCGGTAGACGATCTTGCCCTCCGTATCGATGACGTAGATGCGATTGGGCCAGGCCGCATAGACCTGTCCGACGCTCGGGTGCATGGTATCGACGAGCGTGGGAATGGGCATCTCCCAGAACGTGCATGCGGTCTCGGCCATCTTGCGGCGTTCATCGAAGGTGGTGGGCTGGTAGTACACCTGGTCGCCGATTGCCTTCCAGCCGGCATCCTCGGGCTTCTGCTCCTGGGGCGCGGGGTGCGCCTCACGGATGTAGACTATGAGGACGACTGCCTGGCCCTTGTACGCCGTGTACAAGGATTTCATCGACCCGACTTGGGTCTTGAAAGGTGGTCACGTGTAGCTGCCGAACAGCAGAACGATGGGCGCCTTACCGAGGAAGTTCGAGAGCATGATCCTGTCCTCGAACTTCGTTGGCGCCTCGTCGCCGAGCCATCGCTTGAAGTCGTCGTGGATCTCGATCGGCTCCAGTTCGAAGTCCGGCGCGTAGCTGCCGACCTCGACCCCGGCGGGCTTGCCTTCGACGATGCTCGGCATTTGGCTCACGACCGGGTCGCCCCCCATTGCCCGGGTGGGAGCGGGCGCCGTCTCGCCCTGCGCACAAGCCACCGACAGCAGACAGACCAGACACACGCCGCTCGCCAGAGACAGTGCGGCTCTGCTCGTCACCGTGGTATCCCCCCAGCCTTGTGGCGACGGGAGCGATCCGTCGCGGAGTCATGGGCCATGGACTGGGCCCGTTGGTGCGGGAACAGTGTGTCGCTGCGTCAGACGACCCTGTCGGGCACCACGAAGGGCGGGCGCTTCGGGCGCGTCAGCAGGGCGTTCGCCTCGTCGTCGTCGATGAACTTCTCTGTCTTGGCGTCGAACTGAAGCATCCGCCCGACGCGGTACGTGGTCTCCTCGAGCTTGAGTCCGTTGTCCTTGAGGTGGTCCGACATCCGCTCGAAGGACTCGTTGGCGGCCTGGTTGCCGCCGAAGGGCTTGGCCTTGCCGCCGAAGGGGACCTCCGTGCCGAGGCGGTGCGAGATGTTCGGGAGGTGGCAGACGGCGGAGGAGTAGTGCGCCGTCTCAATATCCCACAGGAACAGCTCGGTATCGCGCGCGCGGACGGCCTCGATGAATCTGCCGAAGCTCCCGCTTCTGCTGCGGCGCTCGGGCTCCGGAGCGCTGGCGACCGGCTCCGGTTCGCCGCCGCCTTTGGGATAGAACTTGCCGCCGGCCACGACGCCCTCCGCGAAGTGGAACGTGTTCCCGATCTTCTCGCCGTAGTAGTCATCGGTGTCCAGTCCGCGCACCTCGAAGATCAGCAGCGTCCCGCCATAATCGAGCACGGCGACCTGCGTGTTGGCCGTCTCCGCCTGGTCCTTGTAGCCGAGCCGGCCGCCTATGCTCAGGATGCTGCGCGGCATCGTCGCCCCCGGGATCGCGTGGAGCGCGGCGTGCGTCTGGTGGGAGCCCTGGTTGCCAATGTCGCCGTTGCCGAAGTTCCAGAACCAATGCCAGTTGTAGTGGACGAGGTTGCGGTGGAACGGCTCCATCGGCGCCGGGCCGACCCACACGTTGTAGTCCAGCTCCGCCGGCGGGGTCTCTGTCTCCTTGAAGCCGATGCTGCCCCGCCGCTTGTAGCAGAGGCCGCGTGACACGTGGAGCCTGCCGTAGGTGCCCTGCTTCACCAGTTCTGCTATCCCGTCGCCGAGGCTTCCCTTGCCGGTGCCATAGGCGACGACGCGGTTGTGCTTGCGGGCGGTCTCGTACGCGATCCGGCCCTCGTGCACGTTGTGGCTCAGGGGCTTCTCGACGTACACGTCCTTGCCGGCCTGACAGGCCCAGATGGTGAGCAGACAGTGCCAGTGGTTGCAGCTTGCAATGGAGATAGCGTCGAGGTTGTCGTCCTCGAGGGCCTCGCGCACGTCCTGGACACACTTGGGCTTCCGGCCGCCCATGTCCTCGATCTGCTTGCTGCGTTTGTCGAACAGGGCCGAGTCGGGGTCGATGAGGTAGGCGACCTCGACGTTCTCCAGCTTCTGCAACCCACTGATGTGGCTCCCGCCACGGCTGTGGATGCCGGCAACGCCGACGCGGATGGTCTCGTTGGCGCCAAGCACGCGGTGCTGGGCATTGCTGATAAAGAACGCTCCCCCCGCCGCCAGCGATGCTCTCATAAAGTCACGCCGCCGGATCTTCTTCATCGCTACTGGTCCCTCCTGCCATGTGGCTATGCCACCACGATAGCACCGGGCGCGGCTTCGGTCAAGGGACCGCGTGTGACATGGAGCCTGTTGCGATAGACGCCTGAGCGGGGAGGTGGGAGCTGATTGGTCGGGCTGGCCGGCAGCGGCGCGATTGCTGCGGCTGTTCGGAGGCCTGCTCGGTGGCCCGTATGGCCCGGGCACGGGCTC
>JASFTE010000620.1:0-3639 GCA_050114035.1 Armatimonadota bacterium
AGGCATGAAGGTCGTAGTGCTGGACGGCCCGATGGCGGGCCGGGAGTTCCGGATTACGAAGCGAGCGCTTGCTATCGGCCGCAAGGAGGATGCGGACGTCTACCTGGACGCCGATCCGCGTATCTCCCGGCTGCATTGTCGGCTGGTGTATGAGAGTGGGCGCTACTGGGTCGAGGACACGGGCAGCGCCAACGGGACATTCCTTCATAACCGCCGCGTCACGGAGAAGGTTCACTGGCCGACCGAGGTCATCGTGCGCGTCGGCCGCACTCACCTGACGCTGCGGGAGGAGAGCGAGGCGGATCTGCAGGCGGAGGCGGAGCGGGCGGTCTCGATCGTGGCCGAGGAGCCCGACGGCCAGCGGATGGAGGTGAGCCAGACCCTCGACCCGCAGGCCCTGCACGCGCAGTGGGCCGTCGCACCCGACAGCGCCGAGTTGGTGGAGAAGCTGCAGCACCGGCTCGACGTGCTGCACCAAGTGGCCGACACTCTGAGCGGCCAGCTCGACCGCGGCGCGCTGCTGCGAGCCATCATGGACAGCGTGATGCGGGCCGTCCCGGCGGATCGCGGCTTCCTGATGCTCGTGGATGAGGAGGCCAAGCGTCTCACGGCAAAGGTCGTCCGCACGCAGACCGACCTGCAGCCCGCCGAACGCATAAGCATCCCGCGCGCCATTGCCCTGAAGACGATCAATGAGCGCGTGTCGATCCTCAGCGCCGACGCCATGGCCGATGAAGAGCTCAGGGCCAGCCAGAGCGTGATGGACCTGCGTATCCGGTCGGCCATGTGCATCCCGATGATTTACCGGGACGATGTGCTGGGGCTGATCTATCTGGATACGACGACGGCGGCGCACGTGTTCACGGACGAGGAGCTGGAGCTCGTCACGGACATCGCGAGGCAGTCGGCCATCGCGCTGTCCAATATGGACCTGTACACGGATCTGCGCACGGCGTACGACGAGCTGCATACGGCTCAGGAGCGCCTGGTGCGCTCCGAGAAGCTGTCCATCATCGGGACGCTGTCGGCGAGCGTGGCGCACGACATCGGT
This sequence comes from Armatimonadota bacterium, assembly GCA_050114035.1. Taxonomy (GTDB): domain Bacteria; phylum Armatimonadota; class Zipacnadia; order JAUWAU01; family JAUWAU01; genus JAUWAU01. The sequence goes on from JASFTE010000620.1 coordinate 1,052, forward strand.
AACGTCATCACGCCCATCTCGACCATCGTGGAGCTGGCCGTCATGCGCGATGACATCGAACCGGACCTGCGCGAGACGGTCGAACGGCAGACGCAGCGGCTGCGCGCGCTCACGCACCAGCTGCTGTCGTTCTCGCGCCCGCAGGATGTGCAGAAGGAAGCCGTTGATATCGAGGCAGCGCTGGAGGCCACGCTGGACCTGGTGCGGACCGAGGCGCGGCGCAGCAAGGTGCGCATCGAGCGCAGGTTGTCCGAGGACCTGCCGCCCATACTGGCGGATCCGAATCAGCTCGAGCAAGTGTTCGTCAACCTCATCCTCAACGCCGTGAATGCGATGGAGCCGGATGGCGGGGAGCTCGTTATCGCGGGGGGGAGGGAGGACGGCACGATCGAGATACAGTTCCGGGACACGGGCCCCGGCATCCCCGCGGAGCACATGCCGCGGCTGTTCGAGCCGTTCTTCACCACCAAGGGTGACGGTGGCACGGGGCTGGGTCTGTTCAGCTGCAAGCGGATCATTGAGGAGGAGCACGGGGGGGAGATCGCGGTGGAGAGCGAGCTGGGCGAGGGGACGACCTTCGTGGTGCGCCTCCCGGCGGCGCCAGAGGATGACGACTCAGGCTCCGAGGAGTAGGTCGGCGCTGCCTGGCCGTCTGGCCCCTCAATCCCTCGGCACAAGGTCCAGCAACCGGCTCACGATGTGGGGCCGCGTCACGCCGTCGGCTTCGGCGTTGAAGCTGAGGATGATGCGATGCCGGAGCGCGGGCAAGGCGACGGCGCGGACGTCGTCGCGCGAGACGGCGTAGCGCCCGCGCATCAGCGCGCGCACCTTGCCGCCGAGCACGAGGCACTGGGAGGCGCGCGGGCCGGCGCCCCAGCGCACCCAGTCCTCGATGAACTCGGGCGAGTTTGCGTCCTCGGGCCGGGTTGCGCGGGCCAGGCGCACGGCGTAGGCGAGGACGCTGGGGGCGATGGGCACGCGGCGGACGACGTTCTGGAGGCGGACGATGTCCTCGCCCGAGAGCACGTGCTGGAGCTGGGGCTCGTATGCGGACGTGGTGGTCTCGACGATCTGCTGCTCCTCGTCTTCGGCGGGATAGTCCAGGTGGACGCTGAGCATGAAGCGGTCGAGCTGCGCCTCAGGGAGGGGGTAGGTGCCCTCCTGCTCGATGGGGTTCTGGGTGGCGAGGACGAAGAACGGGGGATCGAGCTTGAGCGTGCGCCCGCCGGCGGTGACCTGGTACTCCTGCATTGCCTGGAGCAGGGCGCTCTGGGTCTTCGGAGGGGTGCGGTTGATCTCGTCGGCCAGGAGGACGTTGGCAAAGATGGGCCCCGGCATGAACTGCAGCCGGCGCTCGCCCGTGGCCTGATCGTGCTGGATCACGTCGGTGCCGGTGATGTCGCTGGGCATGAGGTCCGGGGTGAACTGGATGCGTGAGAAGCGCAGGTCGAGGACCTCGGCCAGGGTCCGGACGAGCAGCGTCTTGGCAAGCCCGGGCACGCCGACGAAGAGTCCGTGGCCGCGGGCGAACAGCGCGACGAGGAGCTGCTCGATGACGTCTCGCTGCCCGACGATAGTTTTGCCGACCTCGCCCAAGATGGCCTCGCGGGCCCGAGTCAGCTCCTGTGCGGCACGCACGTCCTCGTCCGATTCGATGGCCGGAACGGCTTCCTGATGACCGTCTGTCATGGTGCGGCCCTCTCTCAGGATACCTGTGCCTCTACGATGCCATACTCGATGCGGCTGCCAGAGCCTCTAACGAGCTGCGCGATTCCGAGTTCCTCCCACAGCGGCGAGCCGACGACGTTCTTGACGACCACGCGCCGCCGCGCCACACGCCGGGCCACGGCCAACGCATCCGGTGTCACGGTGTCTTTGTCGGCAAGGGCCCGCAGCGGGATCATGGACTGGGACTTCTCGACGGGGGAGGTGAAGATGGGGTCGAAGTACACGATGTCGAAGGCTCCGAGTTCGCACTCGGCGAGGTGGGGCCGGTAGTCGGCGCAGTGCACCTGGATGCGGCGCATGGGTTCGTCGAGTCGGGCGACGCCTGACTCGTAGTGGCGCAGGCCGTGTCGGGTCAGCTCGGCGATTATCGGGACGATCTCCAGTCCGACGACGCGCCCGGCCTCGCCCGCCGCGTGACTGGCCACGATGGCGTCGGAGCCACGGCCGAGGGTGCAGTCCAGGACGGTGTCCCCGGGCTTCAGGTCCATGGCGGCGAGCATCGGGTCGCGGCGTCCGGCGACGATGTTGTGCAGACGGAGCTTGGCCATGTTGGGGTGGAAGAAGTACTCCAGGCCATCCCCGGGCCGCACGAACCGCGGCTCGCGACCGCTAACGACGAGCGCGGCCTCGGCCGATGCCTCCTGCACAAGGTGAGCGAGGCTCTTGCCGGCCCGGGGGGCGACGGGGGCGCCGAGCCGCTCTGCCCACCGCACGGCATCCGCCGCCGTATCGGGTGGCGGCCGGCGCGATGTTGTCACAATGATGCGCATGGCGCCCTCCTGGGGGCGCTCACTTACAGGTACCGCTGCACGGCGGCGACGGCGTCAGCCACGGGAATCTGCCGCATGCAGAGGTTGTCG
>JASFTE010000621.1:0-3638 GCA_050114035.1 Armatimonadota bacterium
CAATGCCGGTTCCCTGGCTTCCGCGGAATGTCCTGTCGCGGCCGCACACGTTGTCGGCGGCGATCCGCCCCTGCCGGTTGGCCGGTCCGGCCAGCGGCACCAGCGCGGGCCGTCCGGTCACGTAGTTCCTCACCTCGATGGCATCCCCCACGGCGTATATGTCGGGATCGCTGGTGCGGAGATGCTCATCGACCTTGATGCCTCCGGTCTCACCGATCTCCAGACCGGCTTCCTCCGCCAGCCGCGTGTTCGGCCGAACCCCCACCGAAAGGATGGCGAAGTCACACGGCAGCCACAGACCATCCTCCAGATGCACCGTCAGACCGTCTGCTCCGCCTTCCAGCCGCGCAACGGCGTTGGCCAGGTGCAGGTCAACGCCCTTCTCCCGCAGGTGCCGATGGATCGGTTGAGCCATCTCCGGATCCAGCGCCGGCATGACCTGAGGCAGCATCTCCACAACAGACACGCCGATGTCGCGGGCGGCCAGATTCTCTGCCATCTCCAGCCCGATGTAACCGCCGCCGATGACCACGGCACGCCCGCGCGGGTGGCGCTCGAGCGCCTCACAGATGCGATCCATGTCCGTCAGGTCGCGCAGAACGTGCACGCCTTCCTCGTCGACGCCCGGTATCGGCGGCCGGATCGGCACGGCGCCCGGTGCAAGGACGAGCCGGTCGTAAGCTTCGGTGTAGGTCCGCTGCCGCTTCAGGTCGCGCACGCTGACGCGCTTCCGTTCCCTGTCAATCACAGTGACCTCGTTGCGCACGCGGACGTCCAGGTTGAACCTTCTCCTCAGCCGCTCGGGCGTCTGAACGAGCAGGTCCGAGCGATCCTCGATCGTACCGCCTACGAAGTAGGGCATGCCGCAGTTGGCAAAGGAGACGTGCGGGCCCTTCTCGAACACGATGATCTCGGCATCTTCGTCCAGGCGTCGGGCACGCGCGGCGGCGGACATCCCCCCGGCCACACCCCCCACAATCAGCAGTCTCACAGACTCACCTCCCGTCATCTCCCGTCCTGGGGGCTCGGTTCGGATGTCTCAAGCAGTTCGTCCACTCGGGCCGCGAGCTCCTCCTCGTCGGTCACTCCCGAGAAGCGCCGCACCTGCTCGCCGTCCCGGTAGAGCAGCATGGTGGGAACGGCACGGATGCCCTCCTCCCCGGCGACGGCGGGCACCGCGTTCGCATCGACCACGGCGACGGTCGCCCGGCCGGCGAAGCGGTCGGCAAGTCGGCTCACGGCCCGCAGTTGCCGGTGACAGGAGGGGCAGTGCCGGGTGTAGAAGGCCACCAGGGCCACTCCGGCCGACGGCCCGACGGCACGCTCGTAGGTCTCCGGGGAGTCCACCCTCACCAGGTTCTCGCTCGTCAGCAGCGCCTCGGCGCCGCCGGCACGGCTCGCCAGCAGCAAAGCCACAACCACTCCCAGGCCCGTCGCGACGTATGGGTTGCACAGCAGCGGGCACTGCCCTCCGAGCGCCCGCCCGGCCATGCCTACGCCGAGTCCGATCGCGCCGCCGATGATGACGGCGAGGACTATCCTCAGTGCCATATCCCGATTCCCCCGCAGGCTGGAGAGAGCCCATGGTACGCGGAAAGACCATTATGAGCCAAGCGGCGGGGGCTGTCCACTGTGGGGAAAGAGAGGCCTATCGCAGGAGCAGGTAGATGAGCACGGCGATGGCGCACAGCGCGGGCAGGAGCACCCACAGGTAGCGGGCGGCGGAGCGTTCGCGTTCATCCGGCCCGACGCCGTTGCGACCCAGCAGGCTCTCCTTGTCGAACTGGTGCGCCGCGACCGGCTGGCCCGCCAGCAGCGCACGAAGATCGTTCAGGAGTTCCTCGTAGCTCTGGTAACGGTCGGACGGGTCCTGCGCCATCATCTTCCGCATCACGTCGCACAGCTCGTCGGGCAGGTCGGGGGCGTACCTGCGAGGCGAGGGAAGGGACGCTGAGACGTGCTTAACCATCACTTCGTAGGCACTCCGCCCCGTGTAAGGCGCCTTGCCGCACAACATGTGGAAGAGCGTCGCGCCCAGCGAATAGATGTCGCTCCGGTAGTCCACCGCCTCCGAGTTGTTGACCTGCTCCGGGCTCATGTAGTCGGGTGTGCCCAGGCTGGTATCGCTGGGCATGGGCTCCATGACGCCCTCTTCCTTGGCCAGCCCCAGATCGGCGATGCGTATGCGGCCCTCGGGGTCGATCAGCACGTTCTCGGGCTTGATATCCCGGTGGATGATGCCCTGCTCGGCGGCGGCCGCAAGGCCCTCGGCGACCTGTTCGACGATCTCCACGGCCTTCCGCCAGGGCAGCCTGCCCTCCCGCTGTATGCTGGCCTTGCAGCTCTCGCCGTCCACGTAATCCATGGCCAGGAAGTAGTGACCGTTCCGCCGGCCGAAGTCGTGGACTCGAACCACGTTCGGATGGTCGATCTGCTGGGCGAGGCGCGCCTCGTTGAGGAAACGGCGGGCGTACTCGCCGTTGGTTCCCAGGGCGGCCGGCAGTACCTTCACGGCGACCGGCTGGTGGGTTACTTCGTCCTCGGCTCGATACACTGCCCCCAATGCACCGTGCCCGATCAGTTTCTCCAGCCGGTACCGGCCGAACTCCTTGAGGCTCGCCATGCTCAATCCCTTGATGACCTGTAACTCAGGCCCATCGGGCTGCGAGACCGGACGAACGGAGACTCATCCGGCGCGTTCCGCCTCGACCAAGAGCCCTCCTGGCGCGTGCCAATCAGCGAACCAGTCCTTGCGTGCAATCCCCGTACCTGGGCAGGCCGTTACAGTGCCGGATCGCCCGCATGGGACGCGGCGCCGTAACCCGGAAGGGAGAACCGTCGGGTGTATGGAAGAATGAGAACCGTCTCCTCCCCCCTCCAGGGCAACCATGTGCCGCCCATCTCCTGCAGAAGACCGGCGTGTATCTCACTGTGTCCACCGCAGATTATAGCACGAACCGGTCGGGCGCAAAAGGCAAAACTCACGCTTTTCAAGCCCGGTCACATGCACTTTGACGACGCCACCCGCGCCGGTTAACCTCCTGAATCCCGGGACACACCCCGAAGGAGGCGACGCACATGGAATGCGCGCGGTGGCACGTCTGCGAGATCGTCCTCGAGAGCACCAGGGAGTACCCGGCACCCCTGTGGGACGCGACGGTGCGCATTCGCGCAACCGCCCCGTCCGGCCGGGAGCAGCGGGTGCAAGCCTTCTGGGACGGCGGGCGGACGTGGCGAGCCCGTTTCTGCCCGGATGAAACCGGGCAGTGGCGCTGGCGCTCCGAGTGCTCCGACCCCGACAACGCCGGCCTGGGCGGCCGGGAGGGTATGTGCCGGTGCGCCCCTGAAGAGGACGAGCGGCCCCTGTATGCGCGGGGACGCGTAGAGCTGTCGCCGGACCGGCGACACTTCGTCCATGCCGACGGCACGCCGTTCTTCTGGCTGGCCGACACCGCGTGGAACGGCGCCATCCGCTCGAAGGACGAGGACTGGCGCCGTTACCTGGCGCGACGAAGGGAGCAGGGCTTCACAGTCGTGCAGTTCGTCACAACCCAGTGGCGGGCGGCGTCTGGGGATCGGCGGGGCCACGCGGCCTACCGGGAGGACGGGAGGCTGACGGTCGATCCCGCCTGGTTCCG